>CAKPJE010000001.1 GCA_934162555.1 uncultured Bacilli bacterium
ATATAGATCTCCATTAATTCTAAAGAAACACATAATTTTTCTTCTAAAGTATTAGAATTACTAAGTAAATACTCACCAGTTATTAATTCGTTTGTTAAAGAAAAAAGTTCATTAGCCGTGCTAGCAAAACTATCTCTATTATTTTTTAATTTTATATCATGATCAACCATATGACCAAGTTCATGAGAAAGAGTCAAAACAGATTCAATATCTTCATTATAATTAATACTAACAAAAGCATTATGTTTTTTAATAGGAAAAGTAACATTTGCATTTGATTTATTTTTTCTTAATTTATAATCAATACGATTACTATTAAAAGCATCCTTTACTAAATTTAAATATTCATCACCAAATATTTTATAAGATTTTAAATTTCTTTCCTTCGCACTTTCATAACTAATTTTTGGAAACATTAAATCTTCGTTTTCAAGTAATATGTCACAATAATTTAAGTTTAAATGACTATTTTGTCCCAATATTTTAAAAAGTCTTCTTAAATCACTTTTTTCAATTTCTAAATGATTTGAAAAAACAATATCCTCATAAGAATCATCATCTAAAAAACTTGCAAAATAATTATTTATAATTTCCAAAAATGAATGTTTAAATTTTTCAGGTTCTAAATTAAGTGAAGTAACATCATTATTAAGTGCATTAAAAGTATTAATATGTCTTATAGTTTCACACTCTAAACTTCCAACATAATTATCAAAAATTTTCTTATACTCATCTTCTACATTATAAAGTTCAAGTAAATTATCATCATTTATCTTTTCAAAAGCAGAATTAAAAAAACTAGCTAAAGAAGTACTGATTTTTTTAAGTCTTCCTCTATATTCAGTTAAATTAGGATTTTCATAATTTTCTATTTCTAATAAATCAAAATACGCCAAAAATTCATATTCTAATTCACTATAAGTTTTATATAACTTTAAAAATTTAATAACATCAGATTTACTTTTTAAATCAGACTTATCATAAATTAAAATCTTTTCACTTATTTTTTTAAGCCTTTCAATACTATTTAAACAATCCCTTTTATCTTTAAAAAATTCTTCTAAATTCCAAGCCATACAAATACTCCATATGACCTTATTTTATCATTTATAAAGATTTATGACAATATAATTTTTTATTTTCATAAAATTTATTGGTGATACAAAATGAGTAAATTTATTAAATCAACTCTTATATTATTAATAGGCGGATTTATTACCAAAATAATTGGTATGTTTATTAGAATTATTATGTCAAGAAAACTAGGACCTGAGGGTATGGGAATATATAGTCTAATGATGCCAACATTTAGTTTACTCATAGCTCTATCACAATTTGGTTTTCCCATTTCAATTAGTAAATTAATAAGTGAGAAAAAAAGAAACAATTTTAAATTAATGGTATCTGTAATTCCAATTAGTATTATAATAAATTCAGTCTTAATTATATTTATGTTTATTTTTTCTAAACCTATTTCTATTTATTTGTTACATGAAAAAAGATGTTTTTTAGGTCTAATATGTATGGGATTAACCCTTCCATTTATTAGTACTTCTAGTATATTAAGGGGCTATTTTTTTGGTAAAGAAAAAATGATTCCTCATGTTCTTTCAAATATTATTGAAGATATTAGTAGAATGCTACTTTTATTTTATGGAATACCTTATTTTTTAAGTCAAGGATTTGATAAATGTATGGCATTTATGATTCTAACAAATGTTGTAAGTGAATCAATATCAATTATTGTTTTATTAATATTTTTACCTAAAAAAATAGATTTAAGCAATGTATCATTAAAAGCTGATAAACATAATATTAAAGATTTAGTTAGAATTGGATCATCAAGTACAAGTTCAAGAATAATTGGTAATATCGGCTATTTTTTAGAACCAATTATTTTAACATCGCTTCTTTTATATTCGGGTTACAATAAAGATTATATTATTACTGAATACGGTATTATTAATGGTTTTGTTATGCCAATTGTTTTATTGCCTTCATTTTTTACAAGTGCAATTAGTCATGCTCTACTTCCAAATATTAGTTATGCATATTCTAATGGTATGATAAAGGTAGTAAAAAAGAAATTAAAGCAATCAATTTTAATTTCTTTATTAGTTGGTATTCCTTCAACAATTATTTTTATGATTTTTCCAGAAAAATTACTTTTGTTTATTTATAATACTGATAAAGGAATTAAATATATTAGGTTTCTTGCCCTTCCATTTATTTTACACTACATCCAAGCACCTATATCTGCTTCACTTCAAGCAATGGGTAAAATGAAAGATTTACTTATTGGTACAATTCTAGGAATTGTTATAAAATTACTTACTTTAAGTATATTTTCATTAGTTCATATAAATTTATATGGTTTATTAATTAGTATAATATCATCTATAACTTTTACAACTTTATATGATTATCATAATTTAAAAAAATATATAAAATAAAGGTACATTAAATTTGTGTACCTTTTATAATATTACTGTTACTTGATTTGGTTGCAATCATATTATCTACAATACTAGAAGTACTAGAAGTATAATTAACTGTAACTTTAGCTCCATCCACTGTAGAGCAACCACTAAACATACTTGTATAACTAGAAATACTTGCATTTTTTATTGTTATTTCAGTTAAAAGATTAGAACAGTTATAAAACATACCGGTCATATTAGTAGCGCTACTAGTATCAAATATTCCTAAATTTAAGTTTTTTAATTTTGTACAACCATTAAAGGTAGAATACATATTAGTTACTTTAGATGTATCAAAACTACTTAAGTCTAAATTTACTAAAGATGAACAGTTTAGAAACATAAAACGCATATAGGTTAAACTCGAAGTATTGAATTTTTTTAAATTTAAATCTACTAAAGATGCACAACCAGAGAATGTCCCAAACATTAGTGTTACTTTCGATGTATTAAAGCTACTTAAGTCTAATTTTTTTAAAGATGTACAGTCTGCGAATAAGTGGGTCATATCTGTTATTTTAGATGTATTAAAATTAGTTATATCAAGACTTTCAATAGCATTTAAATTCATAAACATTTCTTTCATATTTTCTACGTTTAATGTATTAAAACTACTTAAATTTAAATTGGTTAAAGATGTACAACCATAAAACATTTGAGCCATTGTTGTAACGTTTTGCGTACTAAAATTACTTAAATCTAAATTTGTTAAAGATGTACAATTAGTAAACATATTTTCCATATTGTATACTTTAGTGGTATTAAAGTTATTATTAAAATCAATCGTTTTTAAATTAGTAAAATCTCTAAATATACCGTAACAATTATCGGGAGCATATATTTCATAACTACTTGCTATATATAAATTATATAAAGTTTTGCCATTACTATCTTTTAATCCACTGTCCACTAAATAAGAGTATACTTTTTTAGTTCCATTTCCAGTTATATCGAAACATAAATTAGTTTCATCACATGTACTTGGTACATTACTTAAATCATTTACAAATTTAATACTTCTTATGTATGGTTTATAAGTATCACTCCAAAATTCAGTTCCACTATTTCCATTTTTCATATAGGCAGCATTAGTAGTTCTACTTTTAATTATAATTTTAGCATTTATTTCTTTATTGATAAAATTGTTATCTTCATTATCACTTATTTTACCATCCCAATACCAATATATAGTAACTGTATCACTTTTTGTATCGGTTGAATTAAAGTATTTAGTATAGGTAGAAAATGGACTTATGTTATCATCTTGAGATAAAAATTTAAATCCTTTAGGTAAATTGGTTCTTTCAATACTTATACTATAAATTGCATCACTTTCTGTATTGTCTAAATTAACTGTTAGATTAAAGTTTCCTTTATCGTATGGTTTTAAACTATCACCTAAATTTATTTCTTTAGTACTAGTAGAACCACTGCTAACGTTAAATGTATAATTAGCAGATGTAGCAACTATACTTCCATCTACTGCATATCTATAATAAGCAACTGTGCCTGTTGTAAAAAAGAGTAATCCTAGTGTAAGACTTAAAACAATTAAAAACTTTCTTATTCTCATATCTATTCCTTTACTTTCATTATAATGATACCATAAATGGTCTTAAAAAACAATATAGTTTTATCAAAAAAGATAGTTAAACTACCTTATGATATTAAACTACCTTTTACAACATTACTATTAGATGATTTTGTTGCAATCATACTATCCACTAAAGAACTTGTAGCTGATGTATAATTAACTGTTATTTTGACTCCTGAAGCAGTTGCAGCACCTTGAAACATATACATATAATAAGTAGTATTAGCACTCATTATATTGATTGTTGTTGTAAGTTTCGAACAAGAATAAAACATCCAACCCATATATGTTACATTTGATGTATTAAAACTACTCAAATCTAGCCTTGTTAAAGATGAACAGTTTCGAAACATACCATCCATACCTGTTACATTCGAGGTATTAAAACTACTTAAATCAAGGGTTGTCAAGGATGAACAATTAGTAAACATACCACCCATTTCTGTTACCTTTGAAGTGTTAAAATTACTTAAGTCTAAACTTGTTAAAGATGTACAACCAGCAAACGCACCACCCATTTCTGTTACATTTGAAGTGTTAAAATTACTTAAGTCTAAACTTGTTAAAGATGTACAACCATAAAACATATTAACCACCTCTGTTACTTTTGATGTGTTAAAATTACTTAAATCTAAACTTGTTAATGATGAACATTCATAAAACATATAATTCATACTTGTTACTTTTGAGGTATTAAAAACATTGGAGTCCAAACTTGTTAAGGATGAACACTTAAAAAACATGCTACTCATATCTATTATTTTTGAAGTATTAAAGCCACTTAAATCTAAACTTGTTAAGAATGAACAGCCAGCAAACATATTTTTCATATTAGTTACATTTGAAGTATTAAAGTTATCATTAAAATTAATTTGAATTAAATTTGAAAGATATTTGTTATTTTCATATTTAGAAAAATAAAATATGCTACCACAATTAGCTGGCGCAATTATTTCAACTTCACTAGCAATATACAAATTATATAAAACCTTTGTATTATCTGTACTATCTTTTAAACCACTATCCACTAAATAAGCATACACTTTCTTAGTTCCACTTTCAGTTACATCCCAACATAAATTAGCTTCATCACAAGTACTCGGTACATTACTTATATTTTTAACAAAACTAACAGTTCTTATATAAGTTCTATAAGTATCACTCCAAAATTCACTTTTAGCACTATACCCATTCTTCATATAGGCCCCATTCATTTGTTTACTATCTATAACAATATCAGCACTCAAACTCTTCCCAACAAAACTAGTATCATTCTCATCATCAACATTACCATCCCAATACCAATATACAGTTACTGTATCGCTCTTAGTATCAGTTGATTTAAAAGTTTTACTATAAGTAGAAAAAGGACTTATATTATCATCCTGAGCAAGAAATTTAAAACCCTTAGGTAAATTAGTTCTCTCAATCTTAACAGAAAAATATGCATCACTATCAGTATTATTTAAATTAACCGTTAAATTAAAACTCCCCTTATCAAAAGGTTTTAAATTAGAACCCAAATTTATCTCTTTGGTAGTAGTAGAACCACTACTAACATTAAAAGTATAATTACCTACACTAGCTTTTATTAATCCACTAACCCCATACCTATAATAAGCAACCGTACCAGTAGTTATAACAGAAACAAAAAATACAATCGCCGAAAATATTAATATTTTTTTCTTATTCATACGTATCTTCCTTTACTATCATAATAATGATATCATAAATGACCTTAAAAAACAATACGGTTTAGCAAAAAAGATAGTTAAACTACCTTATGATATTAAACTACCTTTTACAACATTACTACTAGATGATTTGGTTGCAATCATACTATCAACTAAAGAACTTGTAGCTGATGTATAATTAACAGTTATTTTTGCTCCCGAATCAGTTGCAGCATTAAAAAACATATATGAATAACTAGTTGTGCCAGTATTTATTATACCGATTGTTGCAGTAAGTTTAAAACATTTACAAAACATGGATTGCATATTTGTTGCTTGTGATGTGTTAAAGCTACTCAAATCCAAACTGGTTAATGACGAACAGCCATAAAACATATAACCCATGTCTGATACCTTTATTGTATTAAATGTACCTAATTTTAAAATTGCCAAGGAGGAACAATTCTGAAACATAGCATGTATATCAGTTACACTGGCAGTATTGAAACTACTTAAATCTAAACTTGTTAAAGACGAACATTTATTAAACATATAAGCCATATTCGTCACATTTAATGTGTTAAAATTGTTCAATTCTAAATTTGTCAATGATGAACATTTTTGAAACATACCAGTCATATCTGTTACATTTAATGTATTAAAACCATTTAAATCTAAACTGGTTAAAATATTGCATGTAACAAACATACCTTGCATATTTGTCACGTTTGATGTATTAAAACCACCTAAATCTAAACTTGTTAAAGATGAGCATTCAGCAAACATCATGTTCATATCAGTCACATTTAAAGTATTAAAATTACTTAAATCCAAGCTTATCAAAGATGAGCAAGTACAAAACATATATGCAGAATTTGTTACATTAGATGTATTGAAGTTACTTAAATCTAAACTTGTTAATGATAAGCATTCATAAAACATCCCTCTCATATTCGTGGTATTAAATGTATAAAACATATTATTGAAATTAATTTTTATTAAATTAGTAAAATTTCGGAACATAAACTCACAAATAATTGGCGCAAATATTTCAACCTCACTAGCAATATATAAATTATATAAAGCCTTTGTATTATCTGTACTATCTTTTAAACCACTATCCACTAAATAAGCATACACTTTCTTAGTTTCACTTTCAGTTACATCCCAGCACAAATTAGTTTCATCACAAGTACTCGGTACATTACTTATATTTTTAACAAAACTAACAGTTCTTATATAAGTTCTATAAGTATCACTCCAAAATTCACTTTTAGCACTATACCCATTCTTCATATAGGCCCCATTCATTTGTTTACTATCTATAACAATATCAGCACTCAAACTCTTCCCAACAAAACTAGTATCATTCTCATCATCAACATTACCATCCCAATACCAATATACAGTTACTGTATCGCTCTTAGTATCAGTTGATTTAAAAGTTTTACTATAAGTAGAAAAAGGACTTATATTATCATCCTGAGCAAGAAATTTAAAACCCTTAGGTAAATTAGTTCTCTCAATCTTAACAGAAAAATATGCATCACTATCAGTATTATTTAAATTAACCGTTAAATTAAAACTCCCCTTATCAAAAGGTTTTAAATTAGAACCCAAATTTATCTCTTTGGTAGTAGTAGAACCACTACTAACATTAAAAGTATAATTACCTACACTAGCTTTTATTAATCCACTAACCCCATACCTATAATAAGCAACCGTACCAGTAGTTATAACAGAAACAAAAAATACAATCGCCGAAAATATTAATATTTTTTTATTATTCATACGTATCTTCCTTTACTTTCTATTCAATGATACCATATTTTCATCTTTTATTCAATCGCAATTACAAAAAATAGGATAATAAAAATTATCCTACTACAATATTAACTAATTTTTTAGGTATAACTATTACCTTAATAATTTCCTTACCCTGAATATTAGCATTTACATTTGGTATACCTAAAGCAATATCAACCATTTCTTCCCCAGAAGTATTAGAAGAAATCTCAATCTTACCCCTTACCTTACCATTTACCTGAACAACCATCTCATAACTATCATCCTTTATCTTACTCTCATCATAAGTTGGCCATTTTTCATAAGCAATAGTATTACTCTCTCCTAACATACTCCATAATTCTTCAGTAACATGAGGAATAATAGGATTTATTAATTTCAAGAAATTCTTAGCATACTCTAAAGGAAATACATTTTCTTTATATACAGCATTTATAAATATCATCATCTGGGAAATAGCAGTATTTATATTTAAACTCTCATAATCCTCTGTTACCTTCTTAACAGTTTGATTATATACCTTATCTAAATTAGTATTTTTTTCATCTTTTATTTTATTTTCAGTTGTATATAACCTATAAATTCTTTCAATAAACTTTCTAGATGCCTCAATTCCCTTAGCATCCCATGGTTTAGAAGCCTCAATCGGTCCCATAAACATCTCATATAACCTTAAACTATCAGCACCATATATTCTAACCATATCATCTGGATTTACAACATTACCCCTTGATTTAGACATTTTTTCATTATTCTCACCCAAAATCATACCTTGATGTATTAGTCTTTTAAAAGGTTCATCATTAGTTATATAACCCTCATTATATAGAAAACGATTCCAAAACCTTGAATATAATAAATGACCAACAGCATGTTCAGCACCACCCATATATAAATCAACTGGCATCCAGTGATCAGCTAAAGTTTTATCAACAAATTCTTTATCATTATCAGGATCAATATATCTTAAATAATACCAACTAGATCCAGCAGATCCGGGCATTGTACAAGTTTCTCTTACACCTTTAACACCATCTATTACAACATTTTTCCAATCCTCAGCGTTATCAAGTGGTGGATTACCATTTTTACCCTTATAATCATCCATAACAGGTAAAACTAAAGGAAGTTCACTATCATCCAAAACATATTCTTTACCATTTTCTAAATGAACTATCGGTACAGGTTCACCCCAATATCTTTGGCGCGCAAATATCCAGTCCCTTAAACGATAATTTATTTTTTTAGTTCCAATATTATTTTCTTCAATAAATTCAAACATTTTATTTAAAGCATCTTCTTTATTTAAACCATTTAGAAATTCAGAATTAATATGTAAACCATCTCCAGTAAAAGCCTCTTCTAAAACATTTCCACCCTCTAAAACTGGTATTATTTCTAGATTAAATTTTTTGGCAAATGCATAGTCTCTTTCATCATGAGCTGGTACTGCCATAATTGCGCCTGTTCCGTATGATACTAATACATAATCACTAATCCATATTGGTAATTCTTTACCATTTACTGGATTTATTGCATAAGCACCTGTAAATACTCCTGTTTTATCTTTATTTAAATCTGTTCTTTCTAATTCAGACTTTAATGAGCACATATTTTTATAATTTGTTACTTCTTCTTTTTTATCTTCTGTTACTATTTTATCAATTAATTCATGTTCTGGTGATAATACACAATATGTTGCACCAAATAAAGTATCACACCTTGTTGTAAATACTGTAAAATCATAATCAGTATCTTTTACTTTAAATTTTATTTCAGCTCCAACAGATTTACCAATCCAGTTTCTTTGCATTTCTTTAGTTGATTCTGGCCAGTTTAATTCATTTAAACCATCTAATAGTATTTCTGCATATTTTGGCATTTTCATTACCCATTGTCTCATATTTTTACGAACAACTGGATAACCACCTCTTTCAGATTTACCATCAATTATTTCATCATTAGCAAGTACTGTACCTAATTCTTCACACCAATTTACTGGCATATATGTACATTCTGCTAAACCCTTTAAATACATTTGTTTAAATATCCATTGCGTCCATTTATAAAATGATGGATCACTTGTTGATATAGCACGATCCCAATCATATGAAAAACCTAGTTCTTTCATTTGTCTTGTAAAGTTTGCTATATTTTTTTCAGTAAATCCTCCTGGATGATTACCTGTTTTTATAGCATATTGTTCAGCTGGTAAGCCAAATGAATCAAACCCCATTGGATGAAGGACATTAAACCCTTGCATTCTTTTCATACGCGCTACTATATCAGTTGCTGTATAGCCTTCTGGATGACCAACATGTAAACCTTCTCCAGATGGATATGGGAACATATCTAAACAATAATATTTTGGTTTTGAAAAATCATAAATATCTGTTTTGAAAGTTTTGTTTTTGTCCCAATATTCTTGCCATTTTTTTTCAATTTTCTCATGATTATACATAATTTCCTCCTAAAAAAACACTATAAATATAAGGACGATCATTACCGCGGTACCACCTTATTTCATAATGTTATGCTTCTTTATAATTTTTAACGCGATTAAGCGATTCAATCTAGAAAATAAGTTCATAAGTAATATTTATTAATTTCCATCAACCATTAACTTTCTATAAAATATTATTTTATTACTACTTTTTCCGTCTTTTTGAATATATACATATATTAGCATATTTTTTTTAGATAAGCAAGTATTTAAGAAAAAGTTTTAGATATATAAGGAAATGTATAGTACTTTTTTAAGTTCATTCTTATCTTATTTTGTAAAGGATTATAAGAGTCTTATACAAGTCTTAAAAATAAAAATCATTTCGCAAAAGTCAATTTTTTTCATTTTTGCGAAATGGTTTAAAAAAAAACAATTCTAAAGTGCAAATTTTGCACTTTGAAACTCACCATTTGCACTTTGCCATTCCCATTATTTAAGCATTAACATCAAATAAATCCATAAATCAGAATTAATTATATTATTCAAACATATAATTAACTAGGTGAAAAAATGAATTATTTAAAAAAAATAAGTATTGCTTTAGGCATAAGTCTTGGTATAACTCTCATATTAACATTTCTAAACACCCTATTCAATTACATAGAACTATATAGTTATAATGTATACACAATCATAGAATTCATAATTGTATTAATCGCATCACTTGTGTCAGGATTCATAAACGGCAAAAAATCAAACAAAAAAGGATGGTTAGAAGGACTAAAACTAAGCTTTATAATTATAGCTTTATTAATAATATTCAATTTAATATTTGGATTTGTATTTAACACAAAACTAATAATATTCTATTTAATCATTATAACCTCAAATATTATAGGAAGTATGTTTGGTATCCAAAAAAAAGACTAAATTTTACTAATAACTTTTAGTCTTTTTATTATCTTCTTTTCTATCCTTGAAATATATGACTGACTTATATTAAGTAGCTCAGCAACATCCTTTTGTGTCATCTCCTTATTACCATACAATCCATACCTTAAAACCATTATTTTCTTATCTCTACCCTTTAACTTAGAAATTTCCTCGTACAAAGCTTTTCTATCATTCTCATCCTCAATACCCTTTGTTACAATATCATCATCCGTACCAAGTATATCCTCTAAATGAAGTTCGTTTCCCTCGGAATCATAACTCAAACTATCCTCTAAACTAATTTCCCCTTTTCTTCTCTTATTCTTTCTCAAAAACATTAAAATCTCATTATCAATACACCTTGAAGCATAAGTAGCAAGCTTAATATTTTTATCAAGCTTATATGTATTAACACCCTTTATCAAACCAATTGTACCAATACTTACTAAATCTTCTAAATCAACACCTGTGTTTTCATATTTTTTTGACAAAAATACCACTAATCTTAAGTTGTGCTCAATTAATTTACTCTTAGCATCATTATCCCCATCCATATTCAGTAAAACAAGTCTTTCTTCCTCATCTCTTTTTAAAGGCTCTGGCAATTTATCAGTGCTACCGATAAAATATATTCCTTCACTTTTAAAAACTTTTAGTATAATTCTTATTATTTTTTTTAGCATATTCCCTCCAATTTATTATTTAATAAGCAATCTACACCATCTATATTAATCTTAAAACATGTTCCAACATACACATCATATGTTCTATTTTTGTATATTAATTTACCCTTAACACAATTTAAACTACCACTTCCAAGTGCGACTGAACAAGGAACAATGATATTTTTTTTTGAATTTATTTTTTTATTTATCAAAATGATTGGTTTATAAAAATATGGATCAACTAAATTGTTCCCTGTATCCATAAAACCATTTAATTCATAAATCTTATTTTCTACTTCTAATTTTACTCTATATATATTGTTATGTATTCTCTTAAACATTTTGGATTCTTTAATATATATATAAAGTATAATTGGTGATGAAATAAATAAAAATATATAATTGATACTTAGTCCCTTAAAATAAAATACTAAACCTGTATTTTTATAAGAAAATGTAATACTCAAAAAATATAAAAATCCTCCTAATATAATACTAACTGTATATAAAAATAACATATTTTTTAAGAAATATTTTATATTTTTATACCCAAACCCTATTAGTAGCATTAATATACTTATTAATATTTTTAATAAAAATAATTGAAAACTTGTTATTTTAATAAACAAAAATAGAATACTTAAACTACCTACAAATGCTCCTAACATCAATTTATAAAATTTGGCATTTCTTTTTAAAATTATTGATGTTGTTAAAAGAATTAGTAAATCAAAAGAAAAGTTAATAAATAAAACTACATCTATATATATCTTCATTTTCATCACCAAAATGATTATATACTATAAATAATAAAAAAAATGTCATTTTAAAAGAAAGCCGTAACCATACGAGCTTTCATGTACTTATGTACATTATATTATATTCTTTTACAATAGAAAAAGTCCTAAAAAGGACTCTTCTTACATTTTTTCATTTAACATTGTATTAACTTTTTCCATAATTGGTGCCTTATATTTTTGATAAGCAAGTACTGCTCCAGCACCCATTCCCATTAATACTAAACCTTTCATCGCTTTCAAATTATCCACCTCACAAAAAAATGTAGTACCAGTACATTATTTATTTTAACCACTTTATTTAAAAACATTCAATAATTAAATTCTTTAAATTAGTTTTTCTCTCTGTACTATAATTTGATGAAACAGCCATTTTAAAAGCTTCTTCTTCACCTAATAAAATTAATTTTTTCTTAGCTCGTGTAACTCCTGTATATATTAGTTTTCTATATAACATTCTACTATATGATTTAGCAATTGGTATTATAACAAATTCAAATTCGCCACCTTGTGATTTATGAATTGATATTGCAAATCCATGTTTTATTTTTACGAGGTCTTTGGGCAAATATTTTACTATATTACCATCATAATCAACATATATTTCTGTTTTACCTGATTCACTAAATGGTGGATGGATTATATCACATAATATTCCAATATCACCGTTAAATACATTTTCTTCTGGCATATTTACAAGTTCTAGTATTTTATCATTTACTCTATATGTTATATTTGATAATGTTACCTCTTTTTTATTTTCATCTTTAGGATTAAAAATATTTTGTAAAATAATATTTAAATTATCAATTCCATTTTCGCCTTTATACATTGGTGCCATAATTTGAACTCTTTTATAATCATAACCATGTTTTATAAGATCATTACAAATATTTTTTATTGATGTTCTTATACAACTAGCAGGACATTTTAAAAATCTATAATCCATATAATCTTTAAATGAGTTTTCGGTTATATTATTTTCCTTTATTTCTTTTGCTAGTAAATTGATGTATGAATCAGAATTTTGCCTGTACAGATATTCTAATTTTATTGTTTTTATTTTTTCACTTTCTATTAAATCTTTTAATACTAATCCTGGACCAACTGATGGTAGTTGATCATAATCTCCAACTAGTATTAATTTTATATTATCTGTTAAACCACTTAATAAACTACTGAATAAATTAATATCAATCATACTTGTTTCATCTACTATTATTAATTTACTTTTATCTTTGTTGCTCTCACATATACCAAATGTATTATTTTCTTTATTCCATTTTAAGAATCTATGAATTGTTGATGCTGGATAAAGTGTTGTTTCACACATTCTTTTACTTGCTCTTCCAGTAGGTGCAAGTAAAGCTAAATCACGCACCAATTCATCATATGATAGTTTATTTAATCTTTTGTATAGGGTGACTATTGCTTTTATGATAGTTGTTTTTCCTGTTCCTGGTCCACCTGTTATAATGGTTAAATTTTCTATTAAAGCATTTTTTATTGCTTCTTTTTGTAAATCATTGTATTCTATACCATTTTCAATTTCCAAATATTCTATTTCTTTATCTATTTTTTTATATACATTTTTTTCTTTTTTGCTGATTCTTTTTAATTTTCTTACTATATTTTCTTCATTTATATACATATCTTTTAAGTAATATTTATCATCTACTATTTCTATATAGTTTTCTTCTTCTAATTCTTCAAATATACTATCAAATATATCTATACCTAAATCTATTTTTAAGTAATTAAATACACACTCGATTATTTCATCTTTATCTAAATAGGTATCTCCACTTGTATATATTAAATTATTCATTATATAGTATGTACAAGCTTTGATTCTTCTTTCATCATCTTCTTTTATTTTTAGTTTTTCTCTTAAATAATCTACTTTTTGAAAACTTATTTCTTCATCTATTATACTATATATATTGTTTTCTATTATTGGTATTGTGTTTGTTTTATATTTGTTATATATACTTAGAGCATCTTTCATACTAAACCCCAGATCACATAAATATACAATATCTTCATGTGATTCAGTATTATTTTTTAGTATTTCATATATTTTATCTGCTTTTGTTTTGGATATTTTGGGTATATCATATAATACTTCTTTATTGTTTAATATTTTATTTATAGCATCTAATCCTAATTTTTCTACTATTAGGGTTGCTAATTTTTCTCCTACTCCTACAAACATATCTCCTGATAAAAATGCAATTACTCCTTCTTTATCATTTGGCATAATTTTTTCATATTTTTTTACATCAAATTGAAATCCATATTTAGGATGCTCTAATGAATCACCATACATTATATAGTTTTCATCTTCTTTTAAATCATCAAAATAACCTGTTACGGTTATTGTTTTTCCTATATATTCTTCTACTTCTTCATCATTTGTTTCTTTTACTTTAAATAAACCTATTGTATAACCTTTTTCTGATTTATAGAATGCTTTTTTAAATATTCCTTTGATATAATTATTCATAATTTTCACCAATACAATATGGATATTTTATATCGGTTATTTTTGTTTTTATTATTTTATGTAAATTACTTTCTTTTCCTTTACATTTTACTAATGCATAATCCCCTGTATGACCTATTAAATAGTTATCTTTATATACTTCTGGTAAAAATTCTACTTCTTTATTTAGGTGTTTATTTAAAAATTTGTTTTCTAGTTTTAATGATAAATATAATAATTTATGGACTCTTTCTTTTTTTATGTTATTATCTAAATCTTTTAATTGAGCAGCTGGTGTTCCTTCTCTTTTTGAATATGGGAATACATGTACTTTTCCAAATTCTAATTTTTCGATATTCATTAGTGTTTCTTTAAAGTTTTCTTCTGTTTCTGTTGGATATCCTACTATTACATCGGTTGTTATATTCATGTTTGGTCTTATTTTTTTGATTTCTTTTATTTTATTAAAGTAATATTCCATATCATATTTTCTATTCATATCTTTTAAAACTTTATCACATCCAGTTTGTAAGGGTATGTGTATATGATCAACTATTTTTTTATTATTTTTTAATGTATTCATAAATTCTTCATCTAATTCTGTTATTTCTATAGACGATATTCTAACTCTTTCAACTTCTTTTATTTCACATATTAGATTTAATAGATATGATAATCTTTTTTCTTCATAGTTATAGTGTCCTGTATGTATTCCTGTTAAGACTATTTCTTTATGTCCTTTGTTTACTAGATGTTTTACTTCTTCTAGTACATCTTCAATACTTCTTGATCTTACTTTTCCTCTTGTGTATGGTATTATGCAGTATGAGCAAAAGTTTTCACAGCCATCTTCTACTTTTACGAATGCTCTTGTTTGGTTAAAATTTTCAAGCATCATATTTTCAAATTCTATATTGTTTACATCTTTTATATCTATTATTTGTTTTTTATATTTTAAGTATTCTTCTATGTATAAGTCTATTTTACTTTTTCCATTATTACCTAATATTATTTTAACGTTTTCTAAATCTTTTATTAGATCACTTTTTAATTGACTCATACATCCTACTACAACTGTTATTTTATCTTTATATCTTCTTACCATTTTTAATGATTTTTTTAAAGCTACATCTGTTACACAACATGTATTTATTATTACTATATCAGCTTCTTCTTCAGTTGTTTCTTTATAACCTTTCCTTTTTAAGGTTTCACTCATTATATTTGATTCGTAAGTATTTACTTTACATCCTAAATTGCATATATAAAAATTCATAGTTTACCTCCTAACACTTATAATAGTATAACACAAATAAACCTATAAAAATAGGTTTACATTGCTTTTAAAGTTATTTTAGTTTGATTAGCTGTTGATGCGGTTGCTTTCATAGCTTCAGCTATTGTTTGTGTATCTGTAGTATAACCAAGTATAACATATGCAGCAGGATCTGTCAAAGCAGAAGTAAACATCTTGGAATAGTCAGTTCCAGTATTCATTATATTTATCTCTGTTTGGAGTTTTTCACAACTACGAAACATATCACTCATATCTGTAACCTTAGACGTATTAAAACTACTTAAGTCTAAACTTGTTAATGAAGAACAACCAGAAAACATACCACTCATCTTTGTTACTTGTGATGTATTAAAATTACTTAAATCTAAGTTAGTCAAGAATGAACAGCCATAAAACATATTCCACATACTTGTTACATTCGAAGTATTAAAACTGCTTAAGTCCAAACTTGTTAATGATGAACAACCCAAAAACATTTGACCCATAGATGTTACTTTTGATGTATTAAAACTGCTTAAATTCAAACTTGTTAATGATGAACAATTTTCAAACATACCACCCATCTTTGTTACATTCGATGTATTAAAACCGCTTAAATTTAAACTTGTTAATGATGAACTTTTACAAAACATATAGCTCATGTCTATTACTTTTGATGTATTAAAATTACTTAAATCTAATTTTGCTAAGGATGAACAATCCATAAACATTTGAGACATTCTGGTTACTTTAGATGTATTAAAACTACTTAAGTCTAAACTTGTTAAGGATGAACAATTCACAAACATCTGTGAAAAATTAGTTACTTTTGATGTATTAAAATTACTTAAATCTAAGTTAGTCAAGGATGAACAGCCATAAAACATATACCCCATATCTGTTACATTCAATGTATTAAAATTACTTAAATTTAATGTTATCAATGATGAACAATTTTCAAACATACAATACATATCTGCTACATTTGAGGTATTAAAATTATTATTAAAATTAATTTGAGTTAAATTTTTAAAATTACTAAACATATCATTACAATTAGATACCGCAAATATTGGTGCTTCACTTACCACATATAAGTTATATAATGTCTTTTCTACTGTTGTACTTGTACTACTATCCGTTTCAGATACTGTTAATCCACTATCTATTAGATAACCATATACCTTTTTCTTTTGACCTGCCCAATATGATATATCCCAACATAAATTTTCTTCTGTACAACTACTAGGTAAATTACTCAAATCATTACCAAATGTTATTGTTCTTATATATGGTTTATATGTATTATTCCAAAATGCTTTTGAATACCTAGACCCATTCGTCATTATTGCATATTCACTTATCTGAACCGCACTTACCCTAACATTTGCTTCTAAATTACTTACATTTATAAACTTACTATCCTCTATATCATCTATATATGGATTCCAATACCAATATATAGTTAATGTTTCTGTTTGATTTGTTGTTTCTAAGAAACTATAGTACTTGTGTAATTCACTCTTATGATCTGATGTTGCATAAAACTTTAAATTAGTTGGTAAATTTGTCCTTTCTATCTCTAAAGTTGCATACATATCTACACTTGATCCACTAGCATCCATGGTAACAGTAAACTCTCCACTATCTCCAGGATTTATTTTACCTAAATCTATTACCTTATTATTCCATACACTATTATCACTATCTCTTAATACAAATACGGCATTACCAGTACTACCTTTTATACTTCCATTTACAACTATTCTATAATAAGCAATTGATCCAACTAATAAAGCTATCAAACCCATTATAGATAAAATCACTAAAATTATTTTTTTACTATTCTTCATATACTTTTTCCTTTCATATTTTTTAAACTAATAGAAAGAGGACGAGTATCTATATATTCCCTGTTCCCAATATAGTTATCAACAAACCTTTCCTTATCTCACAAATTATCCCTAAAATCCTTTAGCGATTTCAAAAACTCCTCATCATGCATATCAGCAGGCTTCACATTACTCTTATAACTATCACTAGAAACTTGCTTATTTATTCTACCAAGAGGAGAAATAGCCTCCGAAGAACGAAATTTCTTTGAACCATCATAAGGTTTTTCTTCCCTAACAACAGGCTCCTCAAACTTTTTTACTTCCTCCTTAGGACTCTCAAAACTCAATTCCTCTTGAACATCTTTTTTATTCTTAACAGCATTCAATAACTCAGTATAACTAATAATAGCATTCTCTTCTTGCTCATCCTCATAATCAGCTACCCTCTCAGTCAAATCTTTAGCTTTCTCTTGCATAGAAGAAATAATCTCAATTACCTCAGTCTGCTCTCTAGTTCTATCTAAGTCATCATCAAGTTGAACATTCAAATCAATAACAGGCTCCTCTTTAACAATCTCAACAGTCTCAGGCTCAGAAGTAATATTCTCTATAACCTCTGGTTCCTTAACAATATCAATTTCTTCACACTTTTCTTCCTTAATTTTTTTCTTCCTCTTAGGTCTTGTAATAAAAAATAATGCAATAATTGCTAATCCCAATAAAACTATTAAAATAATCAAAACTTTATCCATACACTCACTCCATAAACTCATAATTTATATAGCTTAGGACACATAAAGGGGCTGTTTCAACACGCAAAACATTAGGTCCTAAACTAACTCTCAAATAATCAAAAGAAACAAGTTTTTCTTCTTCTTTCGGATCAAGTCCTCCCTCAGGACCGACTACTATATTAATTTTATCACAATTTAGATTCTTTTTCAAAATATTTTTAAAATTTTCGACATTATTTGTCGAACAAACAATTTTTAAACCACTACAATTCTTTAAATCGCTTAATTTATATATTCCCTTTATCAAAGGAATATCCACTCTATGTGATTGTTCACTAGCTTCTTTACAAATCTTTGACCATCTATTTACTTTTTTTAAATACTTCTCATTATCTAATTTTATTTTACTCCTAACAGCATCATAAATATAAAACTCTGAAACACCAAGTTCTGTCCCCTTTTGTAAAATATAATCCATCTTCTGTTCAATAACTAAAGGTATTATCATAATAACATCTGGTTTATTAATTTTATTACCCTTTACCTCTTCAATAGTATTAACAATCAAAGGATCCAAACACTCAATAGAAGCCCTATAAACTAAATTATTAAAAACAACCTCAACAACATCATTAACATTCATTCGCATAACATTTTTAATATGGTGAATATCACTATCTTCAAAAATAACTCTCTTATCATTTATATTCTTAACAAAATATCTCTGCACCTATATCACCCCTACAATTGTAGCAAATAAAAATTAAAAAGTCTATCCTAAGATAAAACTTTTTAATTCTTCTTTTTCCATATAACCAGTGTTTCTTTTCTTTAGCTCTCCATTTTTAAACACCATAATAGTGGGAATACTCATAACATCAAATTCTCTCGGTAAACTCTCTAATTCATCAATATCAACCTTTATAAATTTAACATTATCCATTTCCTCAGAAACACTATCTAAAATTGGTCCAAGCATTCTACAAGGTCCACACCAACTAGCAAAAAAATCAACAACAACCTTCCCACTAGATACCTCTTCATTAAATTCTTCAACTGTTTTTACTATTTTTATCATAAATCACCTATAATCACTTAATATTTCCTCAATATCATTAATTTTTATTTTATTCCTTTCTACCAATTTATCAACCGATTTAACATCTATTACCTTATATTCTAATAATACTTTTAAAGCATCCTTATTAAATTCCTCTGAATTTGTAGAAGACTTATATTTATCCTTTAAATCAGTAAAATCATTTAAAACTTTAGTAACATCTTCTGTATAACTAGATAATACTGGTGTTTTATCAAGAATACTAACTGCAAACTTAGAATCTCTTATTGTCTTTATATTAAATATTGGTAGTGTAACTACATAAAGTAAAACAAAAACAATCAAATAATACTCTAATGCTCCAACTAACAAACCAAGGATCTTAGAAGGAATACCTAGTATTATCGTAAATTCTAATACCTTTTCAATTATCTTTGCAGCAAATAATATAATTCTTAATATTACCGTAAAAACTGCAAGTAAAATTAAAAACGCAAGTACTTCATATAAAAGTATATTAATTACCGTTACACCCTTTAAAATACCCCAAAAACTAAAAAATGGTAAATGTTCATACATCCATAAAGAAAGTGGATTTTTTAAAGTAAAAGCAAGTATTACAACTAATAAAAAACCAACCAATGAAACAGTTTGTCTAATAACACCATTTTTAAAACCAACAACTGCTCCCATCAAAATAACTAAAAAAATAATTGCATCAATTATATTCATATTAATATCATGCCCTTCTTTATTTATTATATTATATTTTTTAATAAAAATAAATGAATTTTTGCGAAAATTGTAAAATTATGTATAAGAAAAAAAGTACAAATGTACTTTTAACCCTTAATTTGTTTTGCTACTTCTTCAGCAAAGTTTTCTTCTCTTTTTTCCATTCCTTCGCCTACTTCATAGCGTACCATTTCTTTAATAGTGCCACCATTGTTTTTAACATATGTTTTAACATTGATATCACCATCTAAAATGAATTCTTGTTCTTCTAAACAAATTTCTTTATAAAACTTTTGAAGTCTTCCTTGAACCATCTTTTCAGCAATTTCTGCAGGTTTTCCTTCATTCATTGCTTGTTCTTTTAATACTTCTGCTTCACGTGCTACTACATCTTCAGGAACATCAGATACTCTAACATATTGTGGTCTCATAGATGCTGCTTGCATTGAAACATGTTTTGCTACTTCTTCATTAGCGCCTTCAATAACTGTAAGAACAGCTATTCTGCCACCATGAATATAACTACCAAATGTTTCATTATCATTTTTTGTTAATTTAGCAAATCTTCTTAAAGATAATTTTTCACCAATCTTAGCAGTTTTATTAATTATTAAATCTTCAATTGTTTCACCATTAACAGATAGTTTTAAAACATCTTCTACACTCTTAGGATCATTATTCATGATACTATTTAAAATATCTTCTACTAATCCAGTAAATTCTGCGTTTTTAGCAACAAAATCTGTTTCTGAATTTACTTCAACGATTACTGCATTATTACCATTAATTAGTATATCAGCTCTTCCTTCAGCAGCAATACGATTTGCCTTTTTAGCAGCTTTTGATATTCCTTTTTCACGTAACCAATCAACTGCTTTTTCTTTATCGCCATCACATGCTTCTAAAGCTTTTTTACAGTCAAGCATTCCTGCTCCAGTTAGTTCACGCAATTCTTTTACTAAACTTGCACTTATCATGAATTTTCCTCCTATTTTAATGCATCGATTAATTCAGACTTCTTCATAGTTGAATAACCTTTGATTTCTTTTTCTTTTGCCATTTCACGAAGTTCACCAACTGTCTTTGAATCTAAATCATTGGCTTTTTCTTCTTTTACAGATTCTTCTTCTTTTACAGTTTTTTCTTCTTTTACAGTTTTTTCTTCCTTCTTTTCTTCTTTGGCTTTAGTTTCTTTTTCTTCCTTTTTTACTGGTTTAAAATTCTTTTTCTCGCGTTTAAATTTTCTATTTGCATTATTTAATTCTCTATCACTTCTAAGTGATTCTTCCATTGCTTCTTTAGCATCTTTTTCTGCTTCTTCTTTTGAAGGAACAACAAATTCTACAACCTCAAGTCCTTGAGCTTCGCAGATAGCATTTGCAAAAATACTAACGATTAATTTTACTGCTCTGATTGCATCATCATTAGCAGGTATTACATAATCAACCATATCAGGATCACAATTTGTATCAACAATACCAAATACTGGGATATTTAATCTTCTTGCTTCATTTATTGCATTGAATTCTTTTGAAGGATCAACAATAAATATAGCATTTGGTAATTTGTTCATTTCTCTAATACCACATAATAATTTATTTAACTTATCATATTCTTTTTTAAGTTTAATAACTTCTTTTTTAGGTAGTATTTCAAATGTACCATTCTTTTCCATTTCTTCAATTTGTTCTAAACGTTTTACTCTGTTTCTGATAGTTTTGAAGTTAGTTAAAGTACCTCCTAACCATCTTTCAGTTACATAGTAAGAATTAGATCTAATTGCTTCATCATGTACTGCTTCACTAGCTTGTTTTCTTGTTCCAACAAATAAAACTTTTCCGTCATTTGCAGCAATTGCTTTCATTGCTTCATATGCTTCCTCAATTTTTTTTGCTGTTTTTTGCAAATCGATAATATAAATACCATCACGAGAAGTAAAGATATATTCTTTCATTTTTGGATTCCATCTTTTTGTTTGATGTCCAAAATGAACTCCAGCTTCTAATAATAAATTAGTTGAAACTACTGACATATTCTTTCCTCCTTTTGTTTTTCTTCCGACTATCTCATCTTTAAATACCACCCATTTGGGCACTAGGCATTTAAATCAATAAATCGTGCTTATTTGAAAAAGCCATATAAATAATACCATAATTTAATTTAGTTGTAAAGAAGAAATAAAGAAAAAATCAGGTCAACATTAATTCTTATTTGAAATTTCGTTTTAGGTCAAAACTGAAATAAATTTAATAAATAGTATTTACAATAGTTCACAACGATTTTGTACAGCATTTTTGACATATGGTATTCAGTATTTCATCATTATTAACTTAAAATAAACGAATGATGAAATAAAGTAGAATATGAAATAATAAAATGCAGATGCATTTATTAATGATTTTATTTTTTTTGACAAGATTAGTACCTTTTTCATATGTTCTTTTGTATTCTTTCATTTATATCTCTATAATAAATCAAGTAAATTCGGTAATTTGTAGCATTTTCATTCGGTAATTTGTAGCATTTTCATTCGGTAATTTGTAGCATTTCTATTCGGTGATTTATATACAATCAAAAAACCACTATTTACATAGTGATTTATATTTTTTATTTATCTTTACTAGTTTCTATTTCTAAGTATACATTATGACCATTTATATCATAACTATCAGACAAATTATCTTTTTCAATTATATCTAATGATAAAGTTTCATTCATTATATAATCCTTATATTCTGTAATAGCATTCTTTATCTCATCATCAGAATTATAATATAAATTTATTCTCTCAACAATATCCAAATTTTGATTCTTTCTTTCCTGTTGAACCTTAGAAACTATCTCTCTAGCATAACCCTCATTTATCAAATCATTAGTTAAAGTTGTATTAAGTATAATATACTTATTATCTTCAGAAGAAACATCAAATCCTTCCTTAGAAATTACCTTTACCTCAACCAAATCTTTTGTTACCGTATATTCAGTTCCATTTAAGATAATTTTTTTATTATCAATATCATTTACACTAAAATTAGATAACATATTAGCAAATTCCTTAATATTTGGACCAAATATTGGACCTGCAACCTTAAAATTAGGTTTTATTACATAATTCATATAACTACTAGCATCATTAATAAATTTAACATTTTTAACATTTAGTTCTTCCTCAATTAAACCAACCATATCACCAATTAAATTCTCATAAGATGCATCAATTAATACCTCACTTATAGGTTGTCTTACCTTTATTTTAGCATTCTCTCTTGCTTCTCTTCCAAGACCAACAAGTGTTCTTACTAAATCCATTCTCTCTTCAATATGATTATTTATTAACTCAAGATTACATTTTGGGAAATCTTCTAAATGAACAGATTTTTTACCAGTTAAATTTCTAAATATTTCCTCACTTGTAAAAGGTGCGATTGGCGCAAGTAATTTGGTTAAACCAAGTAAAACTTCATATGTAGTTTTATATACAGCTTTCTTATCAAGATCAAATGTACTACTCCAAAATCTTCTTCTATTTCTTCTAATATACCAATTTGATAAATCTTCACTTACAAAATCAGTTAAAGCCCTTGTTACTTTATTTAAATCATATGCCTCATAACTATCAGTTACGTATTTTACTAATTTCTCATATTTAGATAATAGCCATTTATCTATTTCTGTTCTATCTTCATATTTTACATCAAAATCTCTTGGATCAATTTTATCAGCTTCCGCATAAATAGCAAAGAAATTATAAGTATTCTTTAAAGTATTAAAGAATTTTGATATTACCTCAACTATTCCTTTATAATCAAATTTTAAAGGAGTCCATGTAGGAGAAGCATAAGGTATATAAAATCTTACAGCATCAGCGCCATATTTTTCAATAGTACTAAATGGTTCAACTATATTACCTTTTGATTTACTCATTTTAACACCATTAGCATCAAGTAATAATTCATTTACTAAAACATTTTTATATGGTGCTTTTCCCATAACAAATGTCGAAATTACTAATAAAACATAGAACCAACCTCTTGTTTGATCTATTCCCTCTGCTATAAAATCAGCTGGGAATTGTTCTTCAAATAATTCCAAATTTTCAAATGGATAATGATATTGTGCGAATGGCATTGAACCAGAATCAAACCAACAATCAATTACTTCAGGTGTTCTACTCATTGTCATGCCACACTTAGGACATTTAATATGGATTTCATCAACAAATGGTCTATGAAGTTCAATCTTATCTAACTTTTCGATTGCTAATTCTTTTAATTCTTCTCTTGAACCAATCATATGTGTATGACCACAAGAACATTTCCATAAAGGAAGTGGTGTACCCCAATATCTTGTTCTTGATATTGCCCAATCATTCATATTTTCTAACCAATTGCCAAATCTCTTTTCACCAACAAACTTAGGATACCAATTTACTTTATTATTTTCTTCAATTATTTTATCCTTTAATGCAGTTACTTTTAAATAATAACTTGGTTTAGCGTAATATAATAATGGTGTTGAACATCTCCAACAATGTGGATAATTATGAGTCATTTTAATCTTTTTAAATAATTTATCATTAGCTTTTAAATATTTAATTATTTCTATATCAGCATCAAATACTCTTAAATCTTTCCAAGGACCTTCTATATATTTACCATCTTCACCAACTGAACACATTACAGGTAGGTTATATTTTTTACCAACATTATAATCATCTTGTCCAAAAGCTGGAGCGATGTGAACAATACCTGTACCATCACTCATTGTTACATAATCATCACATGTAACAAAGAAAGCTTTTTTATCAGTTTCAACAAAAGGTAATAACTGTTCATACTCAATATATTCCAAATCAGTCCCCTTGTATTCCTCTAAAATTTTATAATCTTCACCTAATACATTATTAGCAAGCTCTTTAGCAAGTATAAATTTATAACCCATACTTTCTACTTTTATATATGTTTCATTTGGATTTACGCAAAGTGCGACATTGTTCATAAGTGTCCAAGGAGTAGTTGTCCAAACTAGAAAATAAACATCTTCATCTTTTTTCTTAAATGGTACAATTACTGTATCAACTTGTATATCTTTATAACCTTGCGCAACTTCATGGCTAGCAAGTCCAGTACCACATCTAGGACAATATGGTAATATCTTATGACCCTCATAAAATAATCCTTCATCAAAGAATTTTTTTAAGATCCACCATTCTGTTTCTATATAATCATTGTTATAAGTTACATAAGGATTTTTTGTATCAATAAATTGCCCCATCTTATCAGTTAAATCAGTAAATGCTTTTTCATTAGCTCTTACTGCTTCCCTACATTTTTCATTAAATTCTTTGATACCATATTTTTCAATATCTTTTTTACCACTAAATCCAAGTTCTTTTTCGACTTGTAACTCTACTGGCAAACCATGAGTATCCCAGCCAACTTTTCTTACTACTCTATATCCTTGCATATTTTTATATTTACAGAATGTATCTTTTATAAATTTTCCAATCATATGATGCAAACCAGGAAAACCATTTGCAGTTGCTGGGCCATCATAAAATACAAAATTCTCACAATTTTCTCTTTCTTTCATACATTCATCTAAAATATTTATTTTTTGCCAGTATTCAAGTATTTCTTTTTCTTCATCTTTTACATCTTGTTTTTTTAATTCATTAAATTTTTTCATTTTTACCTCCAAAAAAAGGATAGTACAAGGAGTCTATAAGACGGTACCATCCTTTATTTATCTTAATTTTATAACGCATTTCACGGCTTAAAGCTCATCCAAAGTGATTCTTATTAGATTTAAACATTAATTTCCACCAATCATTAATTCTCTTTGCTTTAATTATCTAATAACGTCTTTTTCATCTGATTTAACAATATTATAGAAAGTTTTTGTTTTATTGTCAATAGCAAATTATCTATTTGGTATTTGATTACCACTAGCAGTAATATTTAATATAATACCTTGGTTTATAAAATTTATATCATCAGTACTTTCACCAAAATAAGGCCATACCCAATGTATTGTATAAGATTTTGTCATACTGGTTGCATCACAATTTAAAATACCACTCAAAGTATAATTTTTTAAATCAACATTTGTATCATCTAAATAAAATTCCATATTAGTAGGAACATTTGTTCCTGTAAAAACAACATTATAACCAACATCAACATCACTACCAGTTGCAACAACATCAAAAGTAAAATTACCTTTATCACCAGGATTAATTTTACCAGCAACTGCTTGATCTGTTACTGTGTCATTTAAATCAATACTAGTCAAAGTAGAACCTTTATATTTAATATCAAAAGCAAATTTTCCTGCATTAAATATAACCATACCTTCTATATCTTTACTATAATAAGCATATGTACCAATATAGATAAATACTAAACCCAATAAAAAGAATAAACTTGATATTTTTTTCATAAAACCACCTAATTAAATATTACATAACTATAATATAATACAAACAGCATTATCATAGCAATACCTTCTATTCTTGATATATTCCTGTCTGTTTTAGAAAAGAAGTATAAAATAATTGTTGAAAGTACAAGTACGCCCATATCTATAAGTCCGAATCCATAAGCTGCTATATCTCCGAATATAAGAACTGGTAAACCAAGTACTACACATATATTAAATATATTGGTACCAACTATGTTTTCAATCGTAAAATCAAAATCACCTTTTTTAACTGTAATAATAGAAGTTACAAGTTCTGGTAAAGATGTTCCTATACCAATTATAACCATACCAATTATTTTATCTGATATACCAATTGTACGCGCTAGCAAACTAGATATATCAACAACTTGATTAGCATTTACAAGCAAAACAACTAAACTAATAATTCCATATACAATAGTTAAAGGTTTTGAAAATTTAGGAACCGAACATTCTGTATCTTTTAATCTGTGTGTACTTATTACTTCCTTCAAATAATAAACAAATAACAAGAACAATAAAATTAAAATAATTCCATCACTTCTAGAAATTGTATTTACATTTGCATAATCTGATAAATAGAGATCACAAAATAAAACAGCAAATGTCATAGTAATTAAAATTAACATAGGAATCTCTTTTTTAGTTGTTGTGCCTTTTATTCTAATTGGATGAACAGTTGCTGCTATTCCAAGTACTAACAAAACATTTACTATATTCGCACCTACTACATTTGAAAGAGTTAAAACACCATTACCGGATATTAAACTAGAAAAAGATATTGCAAGTTCAGGAGAACTTGTACCAAAGGCAACAACAGTTAAAGCAATTATAAAAGTTGGGACCTTCAAGTAGCTAGCAAGTGATGACATTGCATCAACAAATAGATCAGCACTTTTTACAACACCATAAAGGGCAGCTGCAAGTAAAATTATCAATAATATTACCATAACTACTCCTATAATTCTATTCTCTCAATGTCGTTTACAACATCAAGTTGTGTTTCTAGTATATCTTTTAGTCTTCGTTTAAAAACATTAACATTTCTTCTAATTGTAGCAGCATCTCTTTCGGCTTTTTCAGCTTCAAGTAAAGCCTCATTTATAATTCTATTGGCATTCTTCTTTGCTTCTTCGATTATTATTTCTCTTTCATTATAAGCAGATGCTTTCATTTGATCACATGTTTTTTGACTCATCAAAATAGCATTTTGCAATGTTTCTTCCATCTTTTCATAATGCTCTAGTTTTGTTTTTAATACAAGTAAATCTTCTCTAGAACCAATACTTTCATATTCTTTCAATTTTTTATTTGCATCATCAATTTCATCACGATTAAAGTTACTAAGTTCTTTTTGTAGTTCCATAATTTTGAGTTCTTTATTATTATTTTCACTCATCATTTCTTCTACTTTTCTTATAACTTGATCTAAAAACCTATTTACTTCTTCTATATTATAACCATTAGTAGCGTGACTAAATCCCTTCATGCTTTTATCACCTTACCATTCAGCTTCTATACCATCTTTATCTTTTTCTTCAGTTATTTTTCCTTCAACATTCATATTTTTAGGTGTACACAAAAATATACCATTTCCTATTTTTTGCATATCGCCACCTATTGCATATATAGTTCCACTCAAAAAGTCAACAATTCTTTTTCCTTGATCTGCTGTAACTCTTTGTAAATTAACAACTACACTATTTCTTGCTTTTAAATAATCACTTATTTGGACAGATTCAGAATATGCACGAGGTTCAACTAGAATCATTTTAGTTTTTCCATCATTGCCTTCTAAAGCTTCCTCCTCAGTTACATTGTAATATTCATCAACAGAAGATGAACTTATATTATTATCTTCACTTGTTGAAAAAATTTTCTTTATATTAAGCCCCATATGTATCCTCCTAATTTCTCTATAATAATTTTAGCACATTTCTTTTTAAAATACAAACAATTTTTCACTAAATACGCCAAAAAGATGTTAATTGAATTTTAACATCTTACTTATTTTTTAATAACCAGTCTAAAACATTCATTTTTCGTATACCATCATTAACACTTTTAATATTTTTTGCACTCAATTTCATTTTTCAAAAGTAGATTTTTAGTCTACCTTTTATCATCATCGATATATTCTTTTCCAAGAGCTGATATATTATAATTTTTAATCGTAGCTCCATCCTTATCGCCAAGCGGCTTATATCTCCTAATTTCAATCTTGTATACTGATTTACCAAGGTTCTCATCATATACTGCTTTATCATTATATCTAACATTGATAAACTCATATGAATCAGCAATCATAACAACATTAACATCAGGATCAGTTTCTTTCCTCTTCGGACAAAATTTAGTATAATTTATTTTACTTATCTGGTCAAAGGATTCAAATATAGTATTCAATAATTTAACAGTCAATTTAGGATCTTTACCAAATATAAATTTTAATTTATCAAAATCAAATCCACAATTCACAAATTAAATCTCCTATGCAGAACAATAACTTCCCGTTTGACTTCTTCTAAGAGCCGAACCTAAAGCTTTTCCAATTTCAAAAAACACATTCGCGAATTTTAACACAGACTGAAACATTGCTGCAGTCCAGTTAAAGCCACCATTTACTTGTTTCATTTCTTGTTTAGACATCTTTCTCAAATTAATCACCCCCTACATGCAAGTGGTCTTGTATAACCATCTATAACACCAATTAAAAAGTTTATTATTGAACCAAGTCCCAAAATTAAGCCAATAGAAAAACTACCACCACCATTTATTACTTTCATCTTATTTTTGTCTATTCTTTTCATATTCTACCTCCCTTTATATCATCAAATAAACATTTTTTACCATATACAAATTTTAATTCAACTGCCTTCTTATCTGTTTTATAATCACTAACTATAGTAATCATCTTGTAAATTACATTATTATTAATATAATAATTATCACTTATTTCAACAATCTCATAACTATATTTTTTATTTTCAAAAACTAAATCATCTGGTAAATAAGGTATCTTTTCATCCTCAATCAAAACCTGAGTTTTATTACTATCTCTTATACCAGTATAAACTCTACTATCCTCATATTTTCTAAGTAAAACAAATAAGATAAGTACAGTTAATAATAATACAAACACTATCCAATAATTAATAAATTTTTTGTTTTGAATCACATACGGAAACATCTTTTATAATCTTTCCTCCTTTAAGCTCAACTACTCGTTTAAACAAATCAATATTATCAAGCCTATGAGAAACAAAAATAATTGTCATATCCATACCTAGTATATTTTTTAATATTTTTCTTTCTAAATTAACATCTACAGCATTAAGTCCTTCATCAATTATTAATATTTTAGGTTTTCTAAGTAATGTTCTTGCTAGAACAATTCGCATTTTCTCGCCACCAGATAAATTAAAACCATTATCTTCTATTAACATATTATAATTGGTTTTATTCACATATACTTTATTTGTAATATCTTCAACTTCTTTTAGTTTCACATTGCTATCAAGTACTAAATTATCATATAAACTTGTATTAAAAAGCATTTCATTTTGTGATATATAACATATATCACCATTTACATCAATATTATTAATATCAATGTTATCTATCATTATGCTATTGGGATTCACCTTATAATACTTAAGTAACAATTTAAATAAACTACTCTTTCCTGAACCGCTTTCCCCTATAACCATTATCTTTTCATTTTTTTTAATCGATAAATTAATATTTTTTAAAATATTATTATAATTATAGGCAAAATTAAGATTCTTAATATCTATATTACCAACATCCATTTTTTCATGTTTTACATCTTCTTCGTAATAATATAAATCAATTATTCTCTTTATTGAACTCTTTATTTCATTTAAACTAAGCAAAGAATCAAGAATACTTTTTAAAGGTTCAAATAAATATCCAAACAAATAATTAAAAGTTATTAGTTTCCCCAAACTAATTTCCTCACTTTCAATCATAAGTGCGCCCTTGTAAATTATGAAAGAAGAAAAAATTAAAGAAATAAGATTTTTTAAAAGTTTCATTAATTCACTTACATTTTTTGTTTTAAAATAATCATAACAAAATAATCTCAATTTATTTTTATACTTATTCAAAACATACTTATACAAGTTAATACCTTTTACAGTATTATATGCACTTATTGTTTCCGTCAAATAACTTACCTCTAATGCCTTATTCTCCTGGATATCAGTTATTTTATTTTTAAAATACTTGTTAAAAAATAAAGAAACAATTGAATATATTGCTACATTTAAAAGTATAAGAAATAATAGTTTTTCACTTATTGTAAATAACAATATAATAGTAATAAAACTTATAAATATTCCTGTTATAAAATTTAAAATAATATCACACATATATTCTTTTACATTATTTAAGTTATTAATCCGCGAAATAATATCACCCATACTTCGATCAGCATAATATTTGAAGGGCAAATAAATCATTTGTTTATAAACATCATAGTTCATATCAATATCCATTTTATATTTTATATAATTGAACAACTTATTTCTCATATATTCTGTTATTTCTTTAACTATTCCTAGAAAAACAAAACTAAGAAATATAAAGAGTAACTTTTGTTTATTACCAAGTGCATCAATTATAAATTGAAAATAATATGTTGAACAGATTGCTAAAATTGTGAGCATAAAGGAAAATATTAATACCTGCCAAAGGTTGATTTTTTGATATTTTAAGAAATGCCATAAAAATGTATAAATATTTATTTTTTCTGGTTTATATGGTAATTTTTTTACTGGATACATAGTAATAATGATATTATCCCAAATTTTCAAAAATTCATTTATAGTAATAGTCTTTAATTTTGAACCCGGGTCGCCTATTACTATTTTGTTTTTCTTAAAATCAATTTCATATACTACTACATAATGGCCATTGTTTATGGTTAAATGCGCAATAAAAGGAAAAATTAAATTTTCATTTTTTATATTTTCAATATTACCTTCCAAAGCATCAGATGAAAAACCATACTTTTTAAAAGCCTCTACCAAGTCATATACATTAACACCATACTTGTCCGTATTTGTGGCATCCCTCAATTCTTCCATACTTACATAAGCACCATAATATCTTAAAATCATCGACATGCATGTAGCTGCACAATCTTTTTGTTCACTCTGTTTTACAAATGGATATTTTCTCATGGTTTTATCCCCTCCCAATTATACTATACGATTTTTTTTCTAGAATTCCTTGTTGTTTTGTAAAAAAAGTGCTTTTTTTGTAAAAAAAAATGCCTAAGCATTCTTTCTATAGATTTTTATATACTTATCACCATACTTTTTTTCTTTAAAAACTTCATAACTAGATTTTATATTTTCTTTAGTATATTCACAAATGATTAAACCATTATTATTTAATAAATCATTTTCTTCAATTAATTTAATGGCGCTATTAATTAAAAACAAATCATATGGTGGATCTAAAAATATAATATCAAATTTAATATTTGTATTTTTTAGAAATGATTGATAATCTTTATTTATAATATAAACATTTTCAATATCTTTAGTATTATTTTTCAATATTTCAGTAACTTTTCTATTTTTATCTACGAAGTAGCACTCCTTACCTCCATTACTTAAAGCTTCTATACCAAGGCTTCCACTTCCACAAAACAAGTCTAAACAAATACTTCCTTCTAGATATGATTGAATCATTCCAAATACTGACTCTTTTATTCGATCCATTGTAGGTCTTGTACCGACTATATTATATTCTTTTATTACTTTTCCTTTATATTTTCCACTTATTATTCTCAAGTTCACATCACCAAATACATTATATAAAATATATTTTAATTTGTCTATATTCATTTAATGTGCTATAATACAAAACATTAAAGGAGAAAATTTATGAACAAAACAATTTCCTATTTAAAATCTAATAAATACACTATTATATTAAAAGCTTTAGTAAAAGCAATTATTTCATCTTGTGCGATTAATACTATACTTATAATCGCTCCTACCATCCAAATAAAATTTGCGCTTTCTTTATTTGTTATTTTAAAAAATGTATGTGATTTAAATAAAATTGTTAAAACTAATAATATAGAAAAGAAGAATTTTGTTGCAAATGAATTATTGCACAATCTTGAAACAACTAAAGAAAATAATAAAACCATTAATACAAGATTTGATGAAGATTTAATAAAATATATAAATGAATTTTTAAAGAGAAATAATCAAAATGTTCCTAAAACTTATTTAGAATTAAGGAATGCAATATATAATCTAGATATAGATAAAAAAATAAGTTTAATTAATTTATTAAATAATTTAACAGGAAATAAATATAATACTAAAGAATTATTTGATAATACTACTCTTTATAAAGAAACCAAAAATTCAATTTTGAAACCTATTTTAATAGGTGCAAGTATTGGGACAGGTATTGCAACATCAATTAATTCAATTGATCCAAGTATAATGGCTAGTATATATAATAGTACTGGTATTGGTATTTTTTTTAGTAGACTTACTAAAAATTCAACATTTGGTATAATAGGTATGGTACTTGGTATAGTTTTAACAAAAGCATTACAATTTATTCCTGTCATTGGGACTAGTTTAATTGCAAAAGAAAATATAATTATAACTTCTATAATAGCATCAACTTTATATTTAACTTTTAATTCAATAAAAAAGGTATTCCATTCTATTAAAAGTTATATTCAAAGAAAAAAATTTATAAATGATTACAAAAATGATTTAAAAATTGATTCTATGTTATATGCTAAAGATAATTTTGATGACTTTGTAGAAGATCCTAATCTTACTTATATTACTAATTACTTAAAAGAAAATAATTTTAATTTAGATGCTACTTCTATTACAGAATTAAAGTCTTCAATTAATAGTTTATCTTTTATTGATAAAATTAAAGTTAATAATTTACTTTCAAATTTAGAATATAAAAACATGAATTTTAAGCAAAAAATATTAAAATATATAAAAGATTTCTTTAGTTTTTTATATTATACATTAGTTCTTATTTTAGGAACTTTAACTATAATTGATGTATTTGTAGATAATTCATTTCTTGATAGTTTAAGACTTCAACTTTTCCCTAATTCTTATAAAAAATATGATTTAATTAAGGATGTACCGATAGAAAAAGTTATAGAAAGTCCTACTCCTAGTCCAACTAGTAAACCTACTTTAGATGTTCCAAAGCCTATGCCAGGTCCAGCACCAGATGCTTATGTTCCTAAAGTAGAAGAAAATTTAATTAAAAATGATTTTATTAATAATCCAAATTTTATAGATGAATTATGTACTAAAGATGGTAAAGATATTTTTGATACTCTAAATAGTTTAGAGGAATATAGGTTTATTAGTCATTCTGTTAAGAATATGAATTTAGAATCAATATGTAAACTTACTGATTATGTTAATAGTACAAATAGTATAGATCGTACAACTCTTAATTACTTGTTTATTAGAGATAATGTAAATGATAGATTAAAAGAAATTAACAAGTATGTTCAAAGTATAATGGATAAAACAAAGATAACAAGTTCTGTTCTTAGTACTTCCAATTTTGTTATTAATTCTAAGAAAAAGACATTAAAAAAATAGGTTTGCCCTATTTCATTTTTGATAAAAATGTCGATAGCATATCAATTGCACCTGCTACTTCACTTATTTTATCAGTTATTCTAAGTTGCATTTTATCTTTAACATCATTTTCAAATTCAGCAAAATTTTTAGAACTTCTATTTAATTTTTTATACCAATATGAATTGTTATGTAAAAATTGAATATATTTAGGATTATTTTTAATTTTAAATTGTGTATTTATATACATTAGTCATCAAAATGTTTATAAAGGGGTCTTGGTTTATAGTCCTCTTTTTTTGTGCTTTTATGTCCAAAATCTTGGATTATATCAACTACTTTTTGCAAATTATTTACACCACTTTGAACGCTGTCTAAATCAATGTTTTTAAACCATTTAAATGCTTCAGCTAATCCTAATCCAGTAGCTGCACCAGTAGCTCTTTCTACATTACCATTTCTTACATTTATGTATTTATCCCAAATATCATTATTTTCTCCATACATATCATACATTTCATAAAATTTTTGCCATGTCATTTGATCATTATTTACATAGTTAATTAGGCTTGGATTTTTTTTTACAAATTCTTTAAATTCTTCTTTTTTTGCCATATAATCACCTATTAAATTATATGTATTAAGTTCATTTTGTTTACAAAAAAACAAATATAATAAACATTATATTTGCTTTAATGTTATTTTAGATTGATTAGCTGTTGATGCTGTTGCTTTCATAGCTTCAGCAATAGATTGTGTATCAGTCGTATAACCAAGTATTACATATGCATTAGCATCAGTTAAAGAAACTGTAAACATCTCAGTATAACTCGTTGTACTAGTACCAACTATTTTTAATTTAGTTTGAAGTTTGGGACAAAGATAAAACATCCTACTCATATCTGTTACATTTGAAGTATTAAAACTGCTCAAATCCAAACTTATTAAGGACGAACAATCATAAAACATATTTCTCATATCTGTTACATTCGAGGTATTAAAATTACTCAAATCCAAGTTTATTAACAACAAGCAACCAGTAAACATATTATGCATATCTGTCACTTTTGAGGTATTAAAATTACTTAAATTTAAACTCGTTAGGGAATAGCAACCAGAAAACATATTATCCATATCTGTAACATTAGATGTATTAAAATTACTTAAATCTAAGCTTGCTAATGATGAACAATCTTCAAACATATCACACATATTTGTTACATTCGATGTGTTAAAACTATCTGAAACTATTTCAATTAATGATTTACAACCATAAAACATAAAACCCATGCTTGTTACTTTTGAGGTATCAAAACTACTTAAATCTAACTTTGTTAAGGATGAACAACTAGAAAACATCTCATTCATATTCGTTACACTCGATGTGTTAAAACTATCTAAAACTATTTCAATTAATGATTTACAACCATGAAACATACCATTCATATTTGTCACTTTTGAGGTATTAAAGTTATCTAAATGCAGGTTTATTAAGAATGAGCAACCAGAAAACATAGAATACATACTAGTTACTTTTGAGGTATTAAAATTATCTAAATGTAAGCTTATTAATGATGAACAATCATAAAACATAGAATACATATTAGTTACTTTTGAGGTATTAAAATTATTATTGAAGTTAATTTGCATTAAATTTTTAAAATCTCTAAAAATATACAAACAATTAGCAGGTGCAAATATCGGTGCTTCACTTACTATATATAAATTATATAAAATCTTTTCTACTGTTGTATTTGTACTACTATCTGTTTCCGATACTGTCAATCCACTATCAATTAAATAACCATATACTTTTTTCTTTTGACTTGCATCATATGATATATCCCAACATAAATTTTCCTCAGTACAACTACTAGGTAAATTACTTAAATCATTACCAAATGTAATTGTTCTTATATATGCTTTATATGTATTATTCCAAAACTCTGTTCCTCCGGTTGAATAATTATACCCATTTTTCATCATAGCATATTCACTTATCTGAATTGCATTTACTCTAACATTTGCTTCTAAATTAGATACATTTATAAATTTACTATCTTCTATATCATCTATATATGGATTCCAATACCAGTATATAGTTAATGTTTCACTATTTGTTCCACTATTTTCTAAAAATGAATAATATTTATGTAATTCACTTTTATGATCTGATGTTGTATAAAACTTTAAATTAATTGGTAAATTAGTCCTTTCTATCTCTAAAGTTGCATACATATCTACTGTACTTCCACTTGCATCCATCGTAACAGTAAACTCTCCACTATCTCCAGGATTTATTTTACCTAAATCTATTACCTTATTATTCCATACACTATTATCACTATCTCTTAAAACAAATACTGCATTACCAGTACTACCTTTTATACTTCCATTTACTACTATCCTATAATAAGCAATTGAACCAACTAAAAGTGCTATCACACCTATTATAGACAACATCACTAAAATTATTTTTCTACTATTCTTCATACATTACATCCTTTCCTTATCTTTTTACCACAAAAAAACGGACCAGTATCTATATACTCTCTCATTCCAATAAAGTTATCAACAAAAATTTTATTTTTTCTATTTTTTAGTAATACATGTATGTATGTATTAGGTCAAACATGTTATCAACAAACCTTTC
>CAKPJE010000002.1 GCA_934162555.1 uncultured Bacilli bacterium
CCCAAAACATATGAACAAGCAATTGGTTTCTTAAGAGTAAACGGTGAAAACATTTTAGATAGCACTTCAATCCATCCAGAAAGTTATTCTGTAGTATTACAACTATTAAATAAACTAAACATAAAATTAGAAGACATAGGAACAAAAGAAGTTGTAGAAAAATTAGAAAATATAAAAATAGAAGAATTGGACCTAAAAACCGATAAATTTACTTTAGAAGACATCATAAAAGCTTTAAAAATGCCTAAAAGAGATCCAAGAGATGAAATGAAAAAACCAATTTTAAAACACAATATACTAGAAATAAAAGATTTAAAAATAGGCGATAGCATTGAAGGAACAGTAAGAAATGTAACCCCATTTGGAGCATTCGTTGATATAGGACTACATGACGATGGCTTAATCCATATATCAAAAATGTCAAACAAATACATAAAAGATCCAAACGACATATTAAAAGTAGGGGATATTATAGAAGTATATGTAGATAATATAGATTTAAATAAAAAAAGAGTTAATTTGTCATTAATAAAATGAAATACGAAATAGAGAATACCTTATATAATGTAATAATAAAAAGAAAAAACAACAAAAATACATATATAAGAGTAGATGAAAATAAAAACATTATAGTTACAACAAACTATCTTGTAACAACAAACAAAATAAAACAAATATTAGATAACAACATTAACTTTTTAAAAAAAAATCTAGCCAAAGAAAAAAAAGAAGGATTTTACCTAATGGGTAAAAAATATGATATAATAATAGATGAAAAAATAAAAAATATCGAAATAGATGAAATTACAATAAAAGTAAATGATGAAAAAAAATTAAATAATTGGTATAAAAAAGAAATATCAAGAATATTTAAAGAACATTTAGATTTTTATTACAATAAATTTGAAGAAAACATCCCATATCCAACATTAAAAATAAGAGCCATGAAAACAAGATGGGGAGTATGTAATCGTAAAATAAAATCAGTTACACTAAATCTAAATCTTGTCAAATATGATAGTACATGCTTAGATTATGTCATAGTTCATGAACTATCACATTTTGTTCACTTTAACCATTCAAAAGCATTTTGGAATATCGTAGAAAAATATTATCCCAATTATAAAGAAATTGAAAAAAAACTAAAAAACTGACAAAATATTTATTAATTTTAAATTATAATATAATTGGTGAAAAAAATGAAAGTTAAAGTATTTGATGAAGAAAATGAAAGTGATTTAGAAAATAAAATAAACAGTTTTATTGAAAATGTCGATGAAATATATGATATAAAATATAACGTAGCAGTAGGTATAAGTGGTGAAGATCAAATTTATTGCTTTTCAGCTTTAATAATGTATGAATGAGGTAAAATATGAAAAAAACAAATTTTATGAGTGGCGCTATAATAGCAACCCTCGGAATCATTGCATGTAAAATACTAGGTTTAGTATATGTAATACCATTCTATTCAATAATTGGAACAATGGGAAGAAGTTTATATAGCTATGCCTATAGTATTTATTCAATGTTTGTAAACGTAAGTACAAGTGGAGTACCACTTGCTATATCAAAATCAGTAAGTGAATATGATACACTTGGTAATTATGAAGCCAAAGAAAGAATCTACAAACTAGGAAAAATAATAATGACAGTTATAGGATTTATATGTTTCCTATTAATGATAATATTTGCCGAAAGCTTAGCAAAATATATAATGGGTGATGCAACTGGAGGTAATAGTATAGAAGATATTGCCTATGTTATAAGGGTTGTGTCAACAGCTTTACTATTCGTGCCTTTCTTAAGTGTTGCACGAGGTTATGTTCAAGGATCAAAATATATCCAAATAAGTAGTGTAGCAAATATTATAGAACAATTAGTTAGAGTATTAGTAGTTGTTTTGGGAAGTTACTTAACAATCAAAGTATTTAATTTGGGTGTTACAAATGGTGTAGCAGTAAGTGTGTTTGGAGCAACAGTTGGTGCCATTGCAGCAAGTGTATATATACTTATAAAAATAAATAAAAATAAAAGTAAATTTAAAACAAAATCTGAAAATAGTGTTAAAGTATCTGATAAGGAATTAATTAAAAAAATAATTGCTTATGCTGTACCATTTATTATAATAGCAATCATGAAATCTGCCTATAGTTTAGTTGATACATTCACAATTGTAAAAGGTTTAACTAAGGTGGGGTTTGATACAATCACAGCTGAAACAGCATCAAGTGTAATTGTTACATGGGGAAATAAATTTAATACTATAATTGCATCAATTTGTTTAGGTGTAGCAGTAAGTCTAATACCATCAATAAGTAGTAGTATGGTAGTAAATGATATGAAAAGTGTTAATGATAAAGTAAATCAAGCCTTTCAAATGATTATTTATTTAACACTTCCTATGGCAATTGGTATTTCCTTTCTATCAAAACCAATATGGACAGTTTTTTATGGTGTTGATGCTATAAAACTTGGAAGTGCAATGTTATCAGTTACGATATTTACATCAATTAGTTATTCAATGTATTCAATATTGTTAGATGCAAACCAAACTATGAATAATACTCGTTTAACGTTTATAATACTTGGAGCAAGTGTATTATTAAAAATGATATTAAATACACCATTAATGTATTTGTTTGATTTAATTAATATTAAAGCATATTATGCACCAGCATTTGCAGATATATTTATTCAATTACTAATATTTTTAATTGTTTTAATTTATTTTAGAAAAAAATATAAGTTTGCTTATAAAAAAACATTTGTTAATTCTATAAAGACAATTATATGTTCTCTAGTAATGTTAGTATGTTTATTTGGTGTTAAACTAGTAATAAATCAATATTTAATAGGTGGTAGAATGATTAGCATGATAAGCCTAATTATTTATGCAATTATTGGTATGATTATTTACTTTGCTTTATCTTATAAAATTGGTTTAATAAATTCTATATTTGGTAAAGAATTTATAAATAGATTTTTAAAAAAATTACATTTAAAAAAATAATTATTAACTCATTTCAAATTTGAAATGGGTTTTATTTAAGTCTTGTATTTTTGTCTTTAATATTGTAAGATATATATAGAATAGAGGTAGGTTATGAATAAATGGAAGTTATTTGTGCTTTTAGGTCTAATACTATTAATAATAGGGGTAATGGGTTTATTTTTTAGACAAGATGAAGTAGTAGAAAATATAGAGAGTATAGAATTTAAACTTGATAATTCTAATAGGAAACAAACCAATTTTATACTTATAGATAAAGATGCAGGAAAATTTAATGTAGTTATAGATACAACGGGGTTAAACTTTGATATGGATTGTACAATTACAGTTGACTCATCTAATAAAAATTTAAAGTTTTATACTGATAAAAACTATTCTAATGAACTTTCAAAATATAATTATATTCAAAATAATGAGAAAAAAACAATAACAATATACTACCATGGGAATAATATAACAGATGAACAAGTAAGTATAAGTGTTGAAAATGAGGTTAAGCATAAAAAGATTCAAACAGAAATAGAGAGTATAGAATTTGAACTTGATGATGACGATAAGATACAAACAAAGTCTATGGTTATAGATAAAAATAGGGGTAAATTTAATGTTGTTATTAAAAGAACGGATTTAACCTTTGATACAGATTGTACAATTACAATTGATTCATCTGATAAAAATTTAAAGTTTTATACTGATAAAAACTACAAGAGTAAACTTTCAGAATATAATTTTACTCAAAATAATGATGAACAAACAATAACAATATACTATCGAGGAGATAATAAAACAAGTAATGTTCAAGTAAATATAAATGTTGAAAATAAAAATAAAAACGAAATTATAAGAGATGCTAAAATGATGGAGCAAAAAGAAAATTTTGCCTTTTGGACTAAAGAATATAGAAAAAATATAAAACATATAATTTTTGAAAAGGGTATTAGTAATGTACCTAAAGATTGTACTGAAAAAAATAAATGTTTTGATATTAGTTCAAGAGCATCAAAGAATAAAGTATATGCCTATATAATTGATAATGATTTGCACATAGCAAGTGAGTATGAAATTCATGCTCCATCCAATAGTTCATATATGTTTAAAGATTTTGAAAAAGTAGAAAGTATTGATTTTTCTAACTTTAATACAATGGATGTAAAAAATATGAAGGGAATGTTTGAAAATTGTTCATCCTTAATAAGCTTGGATTTGAAAAGTTTTGATACCTCAAACGTAACTAATATGGGTAGTATGTTTAGTTGGTGTTGGCAATTAACGAGTATAGATTTAAGTAACTTTAATACCTCAAAAGTAACAAGAATGTATATGATGTTTTTTAAGTGTTCATCATTAACAAACCTAGATTTAAGCAGTTTTAATACATCAAATGTAACAGATATGGGTGTTATGTTTTTTGACTGCAGATCTTTGACGAGCTTGAATTTGAACAGTTTTAACACCTCAAACGTAACTGACATGAGCTACATGTTTGAGAGTTGCGAAAAACTATTAAATTTAAACTTAAGTAGTTTTGATACAACGAACGTAACAACTATGTACTGCATGTTTATTCGGTGTTCATCTTTAACAAACCTAGATTTAAGTAGTTTTAATACATCAAAAGTAACAAATATGGATGGTATGTTTAGGGATTGTTCATCTCTAACAAGTTTGAATATCAGTAATTTTAATACCTCAAATGTAACAAATATGGATGGCATGTTTGATGATTGTTCATCTTTAACAACCTTAAATTTAAGTAGTTTTGATACAACAAATGTAATAGATATGGGAGCAATGTTTGCTGGCTGCTCATCCTTAACAAGTTTGGATTTAAGTAATTTTGATACATCAAATGTAACAGATATGGGATACATGTTTTATAACTGTGAAAATCTAATCAATTTAAAGATAAATTTTGATGCTTCGAAAGTAACAGATATGCGTAGTATGTTTTCTGGATGTGAAAGAATAATTACTCAAATTAACATAACAAATGATAGTAACCTAGAATATAATGGTATATTTGAAAATACTGCCACTTATGAAGGATCAAGTATAATATTAGGCTATACTGATGAAACATATGAAACAGTAATTAAAATGAAAGGAAACAATGAAAGAATAATACTCAAAAAAATAGAGACTGTTGAAAAAACAAATTATTAATTTATCAACAGCCTCTTTTTAAGTCTTGTATTTTTGCCTTTAATATTGTAAGATATATATAGAATAGAGGTAGGTTATGAATAAATGGAAGTTATTTGTGCTTTTAGGTCTAATACTATTAATAATAGGGGTAATGGGTTTATTTTTTAGACAAGATGAAGTAGTAGAAAATATAGAGAGTATAGAATTTAAACTTGATAATTCTAATAGGAAACAAACCAATTTTATACTTATAGATAAAGATGCAGGAAAATTTAATGTAGTTATAGATACAACGGGGTTAAACTTTGATATGGATTGTACAATTACAGTTGACTCATCTAATAAAAATTTAAAGTTTTATACTGATAAAAACTATTCTAATGAACTTTCAAAATATAATTATATTCAAAATAATGAGAAAAAAACAATAACAATATACTACCATGGGAATAATATAACAGATGAACAAGTAAGTATAAATGTCGAAAATGAAGTTAAGCATAAAAATGAGATTCAAATAGAAATAGAGAGTATAGAGTTTGAACTTGATGATTCTGATAGAAGACAAACAAAGTCTATAGTTATAGATAGAGATATAGGTGAATTTAATGTTGTTATAGATACAACAGGATTGAACTTCGATATGGATTGTACAATTACAATTGATTCACCTGATTATAAATTAGAGTTTTATACTGATGAAAACTATAAGAATGAATTTTCAGGATATAATTATATTCAAAATAATGAGAAAAAAACAATAACAATATACTACATATATAGATACTACTATAGTGATGATAATAAACTAAATAATATTCAAGTAGATATAAATGTTGAAAATAAAAATAAAAACGAAATTATAAGAGATGCTAAAATGATGGAGCAAAAAGAAAATTTTGCCTTTTGGACTAAAGAATATAGAAAAAATATAAAACATATAATTTTTGAAAAGGGTATAAGTAATATACCTAAAGATTGTACTGAAAAAAATAAATGTTTTGATATTAGTTCAAGTGCGTCAAAAAATAAAGTATATGCCTATATAATCAATAATGATTTGCACATAGCAAGTGAGTATGAAATCTATGCCCCATCTAATAGTTCATATATGTTTAAAGATTTTGAAAAAGTAGAAAGTATTGATTTTTCTAACTTTAATACAATGGATGTAACATCTATGAGTGCTATGTTTCAAAGTTGTTCATCTTTAACAAACTTAGATTTAAGTAATTTCAATACTTCAAAAGTAACAGATATGGGTGCAATGTTTAAAGATTGTTCATCATTAATAAGCTTAGACTTAAGTAATTTTGACACATCAAATGTTATATATTTTGGATATAATTTACCATTTAGAGCAGGAATGCATGGTATGTTTTCTGGGTGCTTATCATTAAAAAGTTTAAATGTAAGTAGTTTTAATACCGCGAATGCAGTTAATATGCAAGGCATGTTTTCTGATTGTTCATCCCTTACGAGTTTAAACTTGAGTAGTTTTGATACTTTAAAAGTAACAGCTATAGATTTTATGTTCGCAGATTGTTCATCTTTAACAAAATTAGACTTAAGTAATTTTAATACTTCAAAAGTAACAACTATGTACGGCGTGTTTAGTAATTGTTCATCATTGACAAGTTTAAATGTAAGTAATTTTAACACCTCAAAAGTAACACATATGTATATGATGTTTTTTGGTTGTTCATCTTTAACAAGTTTAGATTTAAGTAGTTTTGATACGTCAAATGCACACAATATGTCATATATGTTTTCTAATTGCTCTTCATTAACCAGCTTGGATTTAAGTAATTTTAATACTTCAAAAGTAATAGATATGGAAAACATGTTTCAAAATTGTGAAAACCTAACCAATTTAAAAATAAACTTCGATACCTCAAAAGTAGAAGTATCAGATATGAAAGGTATGTTTTCTGGATGTAAAAAAATAATTACTCAAATTAATATAATAAATTATGCTTATTGGGCTGATGATAGTGCATTCAAAAATGCTGCTATTTATGAAGGATCAAGTATAATATTAGGCTATACTGATGAAACATATGAAACAGTAATTAAAATGAAAGGTAACAATGAAAGAATAATACTCAAAAAAATAAACTAGTTTTTACTAGTTTTTATTTTACCCAAAACAAACATAATCAAAACATAAACAAGAAACAAAACACCAATATATGGATATATATTATACATAAATTCATTAAAAATAGTTAAAGATCTAAAACAAGAAAAAGAAATAATTAATACTAATACACCAATAATAACATAATTAAATTTAAATTTTAACTTTTCCTTAACAACAAACGTACTAAAACTCATTAAAGTAAACAAACCAAAAATCCACTGAATAAACAAAATATTTTCAATTCTAGTTAAAAAATTAAGAAAATTAATCCTTCGCAAAACAATATATTCAGGATATTGATATAGCTTAGCTAAGTCTATCCCAAGAGAACCAATCGTAAAAATAATCATTGTAAGAGATAAGACAAGATAAATAAAATAAGAAATAAAAGTACTCCTATTCTTAAAATTAATAACCTTATTCTTAGGAATCAATAGAAGCAAAAATAAAGAACAAACATTAATAAAAAATATTCTAACAGCGCCTAATATAGGCTTATTTAAACCATACTCTAAAAAAGGAAGTAAATTATCAAACTTGAATTCCGTTAATAAGCCAAAAGCAGAAACAAAAAACAAAAAGAAATTAATAAATAAAAATATAGTTGCAGTCTTTGCAAGAACCGAAAGATCCTTTGAACCAACATAAATAATAAGTAAACAAAAAATTAAACCAATAAAAATAGGGTGGGTTTCCGAAAGAAACTGTGAAACAATAAAATTAGTTAAATTAAAAAACTGAACAGAAGAAACAAGCAAAGCAAATAAAACAACTAACAAATTAGGAATAAAAGGATATTTAAATAATTTTTTATTCTTCTCAAAAATATTCAAATCAGGCTCATAATTAAACAAAAAATTAAAAACAAAAATAAATAAACAAGAAAATATTGAACTAATAATAATACTTAAATAAGAATCAACACCAGCTTCCTTGATAACAACATAAATACCCTCACCATAAGTTGTTGTAAATAACAAAATAATCATTAAACTAATCAAATTAAAATTACTTATTTTTTTCATCCTTAATTACCTGTAAACTATTACCTTTCTCAAAAATATCCAAATAAACATCAACATTAATTTTCAAATTATTATAAAAACTATCATAATCAGTTATTTTCTTATAATAACCATTATTTTTTTTATAATAAAGATTTCTAAAATAAAATATATCAGAATTATATTCCTTTGATAGCCCAATAAGATTAACAATATTCCTCTTAATTTCCTCACTACCTTGTTTCTCAATCTGCTTTATACCCGTATCCTTAGAAATATCATAATCACACATAACCGAAGTTAAATTACCCTTTGTCTTAATCTTTAAATCAATCTCCGGCTTATTCTTTTTAATCTTAACATCAGCACTACTATCAATAATCTCAAAAGTAACATATTTATTCTTAGAACACTCAAAACTTATAATAGTAGACTTAAGCTGATTCTTAATCAAATTATAATAAATAGTTTCCTTCTTATCCAAATAAGATATAAGCTTATTATCCTTAAAAATAGCAGTTTCCTCAATAGAAAGTAAAGACTCTGGATTAGAAGACTCTAAATTATCCTTCTTATCACCACTACCACCCAAAACAGTAATAGCAGGCAAAAGAATTTCCTTTGTCTTACTAACATACTCATCAGCTAAATCATCAAAAGTAGTAAGAACACTACCACTCAAAAACTGATTATTATTCTCAATCAAATTCCTAATCCCAACTGAATTAATAGGATAAACCTGTGTCAAAACACCCAAAACATCAGCAGGAGTATTATTCTTACTTACAAAAACATAAAAATCATTCCTAAGTTCAACCTCTCTAAACCAAAAATCAATAATATCCTCAATCCCATCTCTAGCGATATTTTCATCAATAACCAAAATTTGCATATGATTTGTATAAGCCTTCTTAGGAAGCTTAGTAAGTATACCCCTAGCAGCTTCATGAATAGTCTTATCAGTATAAGAATAGTTTTTAAACCTAACTGGACTAGAAGAATTATTTGAATCACCCTGTTTTTGAGTATCAGCAATTTGAACAGTAACCTTATATTCATCATTAACCTTTTCAAGCCCACAACCAACAGTAATAGCAACCTTATCAAGTTCTTTATAATTGCACCCACATAAACATAAAATAAGAACAAACAAAATAATTTTTTTCATTATTCACCTCGATATCTATTATTTGATAAAACCTTCATTCGCTTGTTATTTTTTGGCAATTTAACAAAAGCATTCTTAAAACCATTCTTATCAAAAGGCTCAATAGGAGAAAGAAAAGAAATACCAAAAGTCTCAATACTATTTGCACGTATCATAAAAAATATAAAAATAACAACAATCCCAATTATTCCCATACAAGAACCACCAACCATAAAAATAAGACGATAAGTTCTAATAGAAGTTGTAAACTCAGGCTCAGAAAAAGGAAGAGAAGAAATAGCTGTAACAGCAACGACAATAATCATAATAGGGGAAACAATCCCTGCCGCAACCGCTGCATCTCCTAAAATCAAAGCCCCAACAATTGATAAAGCAGAACCACTAGAATTAGGAACCCTATATTCACTTTCCTTAATAATCTCAAAAGCTAAAATCATCATAAAAGCTTCAATAAAAGCCGGAAAAGGAACTCCGTTTCGCTGAACAGCAAAACTAATAAGTAAATCAGTAGGTATTATCTCCTGATTATAAGTTATCATCGCAACATAAATAGCTGGCGTTAAAATAGAAATAAAGAAAGCCAAATATTTTATTATTCTTGTAATTGAAACATTAATTGAATTACCATACCAATCCTCAGGAGCCTTAAAAAAATCAACAAACAATCCAGGAACAATTAAAGCAAACTCGCTATTATCAACAACAATAACAACCTTTCCTCTAAGCAAAGCTTTTGCAATTCTATCAGGCCTTTCGGTAGTAGTAATCGTAGGTAAAATAGACTTAATACCCTTTTCTAAATGCTTCTTTAAATCATCAGAAGTAATAATCCCATCAATATCAATCGAATTAATCTTATCCTCAATTTTTTTTATTAAATCATCCTTAACAATCCCATTAACATAACAAATACCAATCTTTGTTTTCGTATATCTACCTTTTTCTAACTCCTTAATCCACAAATCATTAGACTTAATCCTTTTCTTTATCAAACCAATATTAGTCTGGTAATCCTCAATCAAAGCATCCTTCGCACCCCTAATAGCATTTTCTGTAGTAGGAGAGGAAACAGACCTATTTAAGTTGCCCTTTGTCTCAAAAGCAAGACCAGTATTTGCAAATAAAATAACCGTAAAACCATTGTTTATAAAAGTACAAAAATCATCATAATTTTTGACTTCCTTATATTTACAACTATCCAAATTATTTTTAATATTTTTAATATCCTTAATATTATCTAAACTCCTAATAATAAAATCACTAACCTTATCATTAGAAATTAAACTATCATTAAATATAATATATATAGTATTTTTTTTTAATTTCTTTTCCCTATAAACAATAAAAGAATTATTATTAGTATCTTTTTTAAACCTCTCAATAATTAATAAAGGATCAAACATATAATCACCTAAATTTATTTTGTAAAAAAATAAATAAATTATACAAAATAATAAATATGATAGTATAATTAATGTGAGGCAAAAAATGAATTACAAATTTAAAAACAATCTAATCATCAGTATAAATGTATTTGATTTACTTAACTATATGTACTAATTAAATATAACCGTTTTAAACTAATAAACAAAAAAGAATATCTAAACCAAAAAAACTTAAAAAAAACACTAAAAATAAGTTGACAAAAACACCTAAAAAATGTTATATTATTCTTGCTTTTTAATTGGGTTTATTCTATATAAGCCCTAAATTAATAAGGAATATGAAACACCTGGATGTGTGGAAAGGAGGAGAATATGCCTACAATCAATCAATTAATACGTAAAAATCGTACTGATAAAACTAGAAAAAGAAAATGTCCAGTTTTAGGAATTGGATACAACAGTAAAGATAAAAAACAAACTAAGTTAGATTCACCACAAAAACGTGGAGTATGTACTCGTGTAGGAACACTTACACCAAAAAAACCAAACTCTGCACTTCGTAAATATGCTCGTGTTAGATTAAGTAATGCAATGGAAGTAACAGCTTACATACCTGGAGAAGGACATAACTTACAAGAACACAGTGTTGTATTAATAAGAGGCGGACGTGTTAAAGACTTAATCGGTGTTAGATATCACATTATTCGTGGAACAATGGATACAGCCGGAGTTGAAAAAAGAATGCAAGGTCGTAGTAAATACGGCGCTAAAAAACCAAAAGCAAAAAAATAAGGAGGTAAAGTATGAGAAAAAGACGTGCTGTTAAAAGAGACGTTTTAGCTGATCCTATATATAATTCTAAATTGGTTACAAAATTAATAAACACTATCATGATAGATGGTAAAAAAGGTGTTGCCCAAACAATCCTTTATGATGCCTTCGAAATGGTAAAAGAAAAAACTAATAAAGAACCAATGGAAGTATTTGAAAAAGCATTAGCAAACATCAAACCTGCTCTTGAAGTAAAATCAAGAAGAGTTGGTGGTGCTAATTATCAAGTACCAGTAGAAGTTAAAGCTGATAGAAGCCAAGCTTTAGGATTAAGATGGTTAGTAAATTATGCTAGATTAAGAAACGGTCATACAATGGCTGAAAATTTAGCAAACGAAATAATCGATGCATCAAACGGAGTTGGAGCTGCTGTTAAAAAGCGTGAAGACATGCATCGTATGGCCGAAGCAAATAAAGCATTCGCTCATTACCGTTGGTAAAATATAGGAGGATAAATTATGGCTCGTGAGTATAGTTTGGAAAAAACTAGAAATATCGGAATAATGGCTCACATAGATGCAGGTAAAACTACTTGTACAGAAAGAATATTATTCCATACAAAAAAAATCCATAAAATTGGTGAAACACATGATGGTGCTTCACAAATGGACTGGATGGAACAAGAACAAGAACGTGGGATTACAATTACATCTGCTGCCACAACTGCCTTCTGGAAAGGATATCGTTTTAATATAATTGATACCCCAGGACACGTAGATTTTACAGTAGAGGTTGAAAGAAGCCTTCGTGTACTTGATGGTGCTGTTGCACTACTAGATGCCCAAGCTGGTGTAGAACCACAAACAGAAACAGTTTGGCGTCAAGCAACTGAATTTAAAGTACCACGTATGATATTCGCTAATAAGATGGATAAAATGGGTGCTGACTTTGTATTCAGTTTAAATTCAATAAAAGAACGTTTAGGCGTTAATTATGCTCCAATTGAATGGCCAATTGGTGCTGAAAATGAATTCAACGGAGTTATTGATTTAGTAACAATGAAAGCTTACCATTACGATGGACAGCAAGCAGAAGATGCTAAAGAAATAGAAATCCCAGAAGATTTAAAAGAAATCGCACATACAAAGAGAAACGAATTAATCGAAGCAGTTTCTGTATATGATGATGAATTAATGGAAACATACCTTGAAACAGGCGATGCTCCAGTTGAATTAATCAAAAGAGCTATCAGAAAAGGTACTCTAGAAGTAGATTTCTTCCCAGTATTATGTGGTACTGCACTTGGTAACATGGGAATTAAACTATTACTAGATGCTGTAATAGATTATTTACCAGCTCCAACAGATGTTGAAGCAATGAGAGGAACTGATATGGATGGTAATGAAATTATTGTTCATGCAGATGATAATGCACCATTTAAAGCATTAGCATTCAAAATTATGACAGATCCATTCGTAGGTAAATTAACATTCTTTAGAGTATACAGTGGACATCTATCTGCTGGATCATATATTCTAAACTCATCAAAAGGTGTAAAAGAAAGAGTTGGCCGTTTACTACAAATGCATGCTAACAACAGGACTGAAATAACAGATGTTTATGCAGGCGATATAGTAGCAGCAGTCGGTTTAAAAAACACAACAACTGGTAATACACTATGTGATGAAAAGAACCCAGTAATTCTAGAATCAATGAACTTCCCAGAACCAGTTATTGAACTAGCTGTTGAACCAAAATCAAAAGCAGATCAAGACAAAATGGGATTAGCTTTACAAAAATTAGCCGAAGAAGATCCAACATTCAGAGCAAGAACTGATGTTGAAACAGGACAAACAATTATAGCAGGTATGGGTGAACTTCACCTTGACATAATTGTTGACCGTATGAGAAGAGAATTTAATGTAGAAGCAAACATTGGTAAACCACAAGTATCTTACCGTGAAACAATTACACAAATGGGTGAATGTGAAGGTAAGTATATTAAACAATCTGGTGGACGTGGACAATATGGTCATGTTTGGGTTCGCTTTGAACCAAACCCAGATAAAGGTTATGAATTCGTTGATGCAGTAGTAGGCGGTGTAGTTCCTCGTGAATACATACCAGTTACTGATAAAGGCTTACAAGAAGCATTAAAAGGTGGCGTTTTAGCTGGTTATCCAATGGTAGACGTTAAAGCAACATTATTTGATGGATCTTACCATGAAGTTGACTCTAGTGAAGCTGCATTTAAAGTTGCTGCAAGCTTAGCTGTAAAAGAAATTAAAAACAAATGTAAACCAGTTATCCTAGAACCAATCATGAAAGTACAAGTTGTTGTACCAGATGAATACCTAGGAAACGTTATGGGTGACATTACAAGTCGTCGCGGAAGACCACTTGGTCAAGAATCAAGAGGCAATGCTCTTGCAATTGATGCAATGGTCCCATTATCAGAGATGTTTGGATATGCAACAAGCTTAAGATCTAACACTCAAGGAAGAGGTAATTTCTCAATGGTATTTGACCATTATGAAGAAGTACCTAGAAATATTGCTGAAGATATTATTAAGAAAAATAGTGGAAATTAATTAAAAAGGGTTGCTATTTTTAACTTATTAATATAAAATAATATTGTATATTTAAAAGGAGGAAAAAATATTATGGCAAAACAAAAATTTGATCGTTCAAAACCACATGTTAATATTGGTACAATTGGACACGTAGACCATGGTAAAACTACTTTAACAGCTGCTATTTCTGCTCATTTAGCTGGTAAATATGGTAATGAAAAAGTAGATTTTGCCAATATCGATAAAGCACCAGAAGAAAGGGAACGTGGTATTACAATTAATACTGCACACATTGAATATAGTACTGCAAATCGTCACTATGCTCACGTTGACTGCCCAGGACATGCTGACTATGTTAAAAACATGATCACAGGTGCTGCTCAAATGGATGGCGCTATTCTAGTTATTGCTGCAACTGATGGACCTATGGCTCAAACTCGTGAACACATCTTACTTGCTCGTCAAGTTGGTGTACCTCGTATGGTAGTATTCATGAATAAATGTGATATGGTTGATGATGCTGAATTATTAGATTTAGTTGAAATGGAAATCCGTGAATTATTAACTGAATATGGATATGATGGAGATAACACACCTATAATTCGTGGTTCTGCTCTTAAAGCTCTTGAAGGAGACGAAGAATGGGGCAAGAAAATTGACGAACTTATGGATGCTGTTGATACATGGATTGAAACTCCAGTTCGTGACACTGATAAACCATTCTTAATGCCAATTGAAGACGTATTTACAATCACTGGTCGTGGAACAGTTGTTACTGGCCGTGTGGAAAGAGGCCAATTAAAATTAAATGACGAAGTTGAAATCGTTGGTATTAAACCAACTAAGAAAACTGTTGTTACAGGAATCGAAATGTTCCGTAAACAACTAGACTATGCAGAAGCAGGAGATAATGCTGGTGTTCTATTACGTGGTATTTCTCGTGAAGAAGTTGAAAGAGGACAAGTACTTGCTAAACCAGGTTCAGTTACTCCACATACTAAATTCAAAGCTACTGTATACGTTTTATCAAAAGAAGAAGGCGGACGTCATACTCCATTCTTCACAAACTATCGTCCACAATTCTACTTCAGAACTACAGATGTTACTGGTGTAATTGAATTACCACAAGGTACTGAAATGGTTATGCCTGGTGATAACGTAGAATTTACAGTAGAATTAATCGCACCAATCGCTATCGAAAATGGTACAAAATTCTCTATCCGTGAAGGTGGAAGAACTGTTGGTGCTGGTAACGTATCAGAAATCATTAAATAAGGAAGGAAACTTCCTTTTTTTGTCAAAAGTTATTGAAAAAAGTTTGAATATATAGTAAAATTAATATGTATTAAGATATGGAGGAAATCTAATATGAATAGCAAAACTAAAAAAATAATTATGTACTGTTCAATAATAGGCCTTGTAATGATAGCAACAGGTACATTTGCATATTTTAAAAGTGGTGATGCATATAATGTTAAAGGACAAGTTATAAGCTGGTCATTTAAAGCAGAAAGTAAAGGAGATACAGAATCATTTACAAAAGCATTAGGAGACATTGCCCCTGGTTCAACGGGCTCATTTGTAGTTAATTTAGATCCAACTGGTTCAACAACCAATGTTGAATGTTCAATAACACCAAATATTGCCAGTTCATTAGCAGGCATGAAATTATATAGTGATTCTGCTAAAACTACAGAAATTACTGCTGATAATCCACTTAAAGTTAATTTAACAGCTAGAAGTTCAGCCCAAAATGTAACAGTTTATTGGTTATGGGAATATGATACCGGATTACTAACAAATCAAAGTATTTCATTTTCTATAAATGTCGTTGGAAAGCAAGTTGCATCATAGAAAACAGGAGGTTTTATGGAAAAAGTAAACATACCTAAATACAGTTTAAGTGAAGAACTAATAAGCTCAATTTCTCATGGAATAGGAGCTTTACTTGGAATAGCAGCGTTAGTATTATCTGTTGTTTTTTCTCATAAACCAATTTCTATAGTAAGTTCAGCGATATATGGATGTTCACTTATAATTTTATATACAATATCCTGTTTATACCATAGCTTTTCCCCTAGAATAGGCGCGAAAAAAGTATTTAGAATATTAGATCACGACAGTATATATGTACTCATCTTTGGTACATATATGCCATATCTATTAGTTGCACTAGGTGGAGCAAAAGGATGGACATTATGGGGAATACTACTAGGACTTACAATAATTGGAATCGTTTTGAATTCTATTAATTTAGAAAAATTTAAAAATATATCTTTAATCTCTTATATTTTAATGGGGTGGATAATTGTTTTTTCTTTTAAAGATATAAATATTGCCTTAGGATATAGAGGAACATTATATCTCCTAATAGGGGGAATTTTATATACAGTAGGCGCCATTTTTTATAGCATTGGTAAAAAAGTAAAATATATGCACAGTCTATTTCATTTATTTGTCTTAGCAGGAAGTATATTTCACTTCTTTAGTATATTTTTATATGTAATAAGGTGAGAAAATGAATTTAATACTATATTGGATTGTAAAAATATTTGGTACACCAATATTTTATATATTGTTTAGACCAAAATATATAAATAAAAATAATATTCCTAAAAATGGACCCGTTGTTTTAGCAGGTAATCATAAATCAAATTTTGATTGCGCTTCTCTAGTTTGTTCAACCAATAGAGTGGTCCATTTTCTTGCAAAAAAAGAATTATTAGATACAAAATTAAAATTCTTTTTTAAAGGAATGGGAATAATACCAGTCGATAGAAAAAATAAGAATCCAGAAGCCTTAAAAGAAGCTATTAGAAATTTAAATAATAAAAAAGTTATTGGAATCTTTCCTGAGGGAACAACCAATAAAACAAATAATATAATTATGCCATTTAAATATGGGGCAGTTAAAATGGCAAGTGAAGCAAATGCATATATTGTCCCATTTAGTATTACTGGAGAATATAAATTCTTTGGAAAATTAAAAATTACATTTGGAGAAGCTTATAAAGTCAGTAAAGATTTAGAAAAAGAAAATGCTATTCTAATGAATAAAGTAACAAGTTTGATAAAAGGAGACAAGAATGAGTGATTTTGGTTATAAGTTAGCAAAAAAAATATTAAAACCTATTTTTTATAAAAAATGTGATCCCACAGTTATTAATGCAAATATAGTCCCAAAAGAAGGACCAATAATATTGTGTGGTAATCATATGCATGTTTTAGATCAATGTGGACCTTTATTTGAAATTCCTAGAGTAGTCCATTATATGGCCAAAAAGGAATACTTTGATAGTTTTAAAACAAGATGGTTTTTTAAAATGGTTGGTTGTATTAGTGTAGATAGAGAAAATCATGATGAAGCTAAAAAAGCAAAAGAGAAAGCAATTGAAATACTAAAACAAGGTGGTGCGATTGGAATATTCCCTGAAGGAACAAGAAATAAAACCGATGCTTTCTTATTACCATTTAAGTATGGTGCTGTATCAATGGCTCAAAAAGCTGATGCAACAATTGTCCCATTTGCAGTTACTGGGAAATATGAAAAAGGTGGCAATTTAATGGTTAGATTTGGTGAACCATTTAAAGTAACTGATATGACAAAAGAGGAAGCTAATGAAAAATTATTTAATGTAATAAAAACACTAAAAGAAGAAAATTTAAAACAAACAAAAAGCGATCAAATTTGATCGTTTTTTAATTCAAGAGCTAAAGCTTTGGCAATTCCTTTAACATAACCATCTTTGTTATTAATAAGATTGTTTAAATCATTTTTACATGTAATATAACCAAGTTCTAGTAAATATCCCTCAATTCCCATATTGAAATTATAATAATTATTAGCAGGATAATCTTTATTTCTACCATCCATATAAGCACCAGTCATATAGCCACCAGTTTCTCGATTATAAAAGTACCAAGGTGTATTTGCTGTAACATTTTCATAGTAATTATAGCCATTTTTTTTAGCGCTTACCTTAGCTTCTTCTATTTCTGCACTTGTCAAAGTTTTAACATACACACCATCTTTAACTTTATATAATTGCATAGGTGAATAAGTAGTATTAGAATATTCTTTTATTTCAGTTGCAATACTATAAGCAAAATCATAATTCATGTTAGGGGATGCATAAACTTCTATTCCTCCAGTAATAATAGAGTGAGGAGTACTATTAATGTGGACAGAAAGGAAAAGCTTGGCTTTTACTTCATACGGCATCGTAGCCCGTCCATTTTTACCATAAGGACTAGGGTTAGTATTATCTTCTCTTGTTAATTTAACTTTAAAACCTAAATCTTCTAATTCCTTTTTTAATCTTAAAGAAATATCTAAATCAATATTTGATTCATAAATATCTCCCTTAACAGCACCCACATCTGCACCACCATGGCCTGGATCTACAACAATATCATATATATTATCAGTCATTATGATTTTTTGGTTTTTAACTTTGAAAAAACTTTTATTTTTAAATTCAGAAAATATAAATTCTAAATGATTAGTTTGGTTATTTGAACTTATTGTATAATATTCAGCACCTTCATAATTTGAATTATTTTTTAAAGGATAATATTTATCATTTAAAGAAATTAAAATTATATAATTATCATAATTAATTTTTTCTAAATTAATCCCTCCATTTATTTTATCATTTAAATAAAAATAATTATCATTAATTGTAAGATCATATTTAGTTTCTTCAAATAATGAATTTAAAAAAATTAAACTTGCATTTTCAAGTGAAAAATCAGCATGGCCTTTAATATTTAAATAGCGCCCATATATATATAATTCATCAACATATATATGGTCATCTTCTAGTTTTTCATATATTTTATTATCAAAATTATTGATATCTATTACAAACAAAACAATAACTAAAACTACAATTAATAAAAATATTTTCTTCACCTTTTCACCTCTATAATAAATAATTATACACGGAAAAAATAAAAATTGATATAGTTTTTGTCGAAAGGAATAATATTTAATGAAGGGGGAAATATGAAAAAGATTTATTTGTTTGTTCTAAGCTTTTTATTACTAATTAATGTAAATGCATCTGATGTAATGAATGAAATAAAAATTGAGTATGAGAATAATGTACTTACGACTTCAACTAGAAGTTATACTAATGAAAGATATATTTTTAAAATAGATTATATAGGAGATGTAACAAGTTTAACTGCTGATCAATTAGCATTCGCACTTAATCAAAGCTCTAATGATTACCTAAAAGTTTTTGGGAATATTAAAGTAACAATAGTACCCGATCCAAATGGTAAATTTAAAAATATTGAAAACAAAATTTATGTGGGGTATACAGGAGGTATGTTTGGTAATTCTTTAACAGAAACTGTAATGCCAAATAATACAGCAACAAAAGAAAATTTGAGTTTTACTATTAAAAATCCTATTTTAGAAGTGTATTATAGGGTAGATGAGAATAGTGCTTGGAAAAATGATAAAGCTAGTCTTTCAGGTGATATGAAACTAGAAAATCAACTTGCTAAGTTACTTAATATTGATTTAAGCACGAATCCAAATGGGGTAAAAGAAAAATATAAAACATTATATTATTTTAAACCATATGAAGATAAAGTATATAGTAATAGATTCGATTTATATGAAGCAACACCAACTACACCTGCTGGAGCTGAAGGCGAGAATTATGAAACATCTACATTAAAAAAAATAAGTACTGAATATGCCATACTAAAATTTGATTATCCAAGTACAGGAGCATTTTTTGAAGTTGAAGCTAAAACAAATAAGTTACCATATATAATAGTTACAACAATACTGCTTGGAATAGGGTTATTCTACTGCTTAAAATGTAAAAAAATCATATAAGGTCTATAATGAAACTAAATAGATTGTTTCTTATAGTCCTTTTTTTGTATAAAAATTTAATAAATAATGCTATAAAAGCATATTTTTAAAATTACAACAAATGTCTTTCCATATGTATTGATTAATAAAAAAATGTAATGATATAATATAATTGCATTAAATGGAAGGAATTTTAGTTCATGATAAAATTTATAAATAATGAGGAATATATTAAAAACAAATTGGAAATTCAAAAATTAATTGCTGGCATATTTAAAAACGATAATGACAAAATAGCAAATTTAGAAGAAACAATGGAACACCTAGATTTTATTTTTGCACAAAAAAATAATAAAGCTTTTTTACTTCTCAATATTGAAAATGATGAGTTAATATGTATGGTAAATTTTCTGGAATATAATAATATTTTTAAAGATTGGAGTTTATTTTCTGCTTTTACCAAAAAAGATAAAAGAAGAAATGGATATGCAAGTGAAATTATAAAAGAGGGAATAAAAATAATAAAACAACTTAATGGTAACAAAATTGTTTCAGGAATAGAAGACGACAATATTAGTTCTAAAAAACTCCATGAAGAATTAGGTTTTGTTTATGAAGGAAAAAATTGGAATGAGATAGCAGAAGGATTCCCCAAAAATCATTTAGGATATGTTTATTATATTGAAAAAGATGGTCATGGAAAATAGTAAAATCAAAATAACTTGAATAAAATATGTAAATCATTTTAACTACAAATAGTCGTAAATAACTAAAAGAATAGTTTTAATAAAATTTTAAAACATTGTCTATTCTTTTTAATTGCAGTTCATTCAGGAAGATATTAAAACTTAATAATATTAAAAATAATTATTACAAAAGACATTATAAATGTATAAGTATAAAAAACTTCCACATTTATTTTTTTAGTTAAAATGAAACCTTGTTTTTTTCTTTAAGATATGGTATATTAATAATAGGATAGTGATGATATGGAAGTAGTAAATTTTGATGAAGATATATTAAGAAATCAAAGCATTAAAAGAAACGTTAATCAAATTTATGGCATTTTCTATTCAGATAATGTAAATAGAAGTTATCAAATAGTAACAATAGCCGAATACTATGAAGCAAATAAAACCATACTCGGATCTTATAACTCAACTAATTTAAGAGATAGAATTGAAATAGTACCCCAAATATATAAAACATGTTTGCTCCCATCAGAAGAAGACTATAAAACATTTAGATCAGACTACTTTAAACAAATAATATTATCATTTTTACTAAGTCAAAGATTACCACTAAGTTCATATAAAATAGACAAAAATGAAAAAAAGCTATTAAATCCAACCGCTAATTCTAATTATGATGAAATGGCCGATAGTAAAATTGTTTTCAACGACATTACAATACCAAGAGAAGAACTAATAAAATTTTTATTTCAGTATTATCTAAAAGATATAATACCTACAGTAAAAAGTTTGAATGATGAACAACCAAAATATTTTGCCGATATCAAAGCAATAACATATAGTAACATTCAACCAAGTAATATAACACTATTTATGAATCTTATAATCGCGAACTATAAAAGATTAATAACATTATATAAAATATATGCCAGTGAAGACATCAGAAAAAAAGCAGCAATAGAAGAATTATTAAAAGAAAGAGCCAAAATAATTGACAGTTTAAATAATATAAACAAAAAAATTGAAGACGAAGGTGGCAGGGGAAAAAGTTTAACCTTTAAATCTGGTAAAGCATCAAGTAAACTATTCATGTATGATAATGAAAATGGATTCATGCAAAACTTACTATTCATTTTCCTAGTAGGCTTAACATCAGGATTATCATTTTTCTTTATTTCATCAATAATCAAATTTATATTAAATAGAATCTAAAAGAAAGTACAAAATGCTTTCTTTTTTTGACATTATTTTTAAAACAATAATTATATAATAATTTTGAAAGGAATTAATTAAAATGAAAAAAATTTTACCAATTATACTAGGACTAGTAGTAGGCCTGATTTTTACAAAATTATTTTATACATCATATAATGCTAAAGCAGCTTTTAATGAAAATGTTAATGTTTATGTATTTCAACAAGGTGTATATTCAAGTGTTGAATCAATCAAAGAAAATGTCAATTTAAACTATTACATATATGAAAAAAATAATGATATGTACCATGTATATGCAGCATTTACAACAAATTCAAACAATGTTAATAAATTAAAAGGATTTTTTGAAAATTTAGGGTATAGTATATATGTAAAGGAAATTAACATACCAGCCAATAATTTTACAGAAACACTAAAACAATATGATTTATTACTTGAAAGAACCGAAGATGAAAAAACTATCGAAGCAATAAATGCAAATGTTCTTAGTGTATATGAGGAGGTATATAGTGAAAATTAAAAATATCCCGATAAATGATAGACCAAGAGAAAGATTATTAGAAAAAGGTCCATCAAGCTTAAGCAATGAAGAATTATTAACAATAATTTTAGGAAGTGGGAATAAAAATAAAAGTGTTAAAGAAATATCAAATTCTTTACTTACTAGTATTAAAAATATTAGTGAATTAAAAAACAAAAATTATCAAGAATTAACTAAAATTGAAGGAATAGGTAATGCTAAAGCATGTATATTACTAGCTTTAATTGAAATATCAAAAAGAATGAATCAAAATATAAACAGTTTAAATAATGTAATATTTAAAACACCAGATCTAATATATGATTTTTTTAAAGAACCATTAGCTGATGAAATGCAAGAAAACTTTTATTGCATATATTTAAACAAACACAAAAGGATAATTTCCTATAAACTATTATTTAAAGGTACTCTTGATCGAAGCTTAGTTCATCCAAGAGAAATATTTAAAGAAGCATATTTATTAAGTGCATCAAGTATAATATGCGTTCATAATCATCCAAGTGGAATTTTAAATCCAAGTAATGAAGATCTATATTTAACAAAGTCATTAATAAATATAGGAAATATAATGGGAATTGAAATTAATGACCACATAATAATTGGTAAAAACGGATATTATAGTTTTTTTGAAAATGGTGATTTATGAAAAAAATAATTGTTATATTACTTAGTATAGTTACTCTATGTACAATAATTTGGAAATTTAATTTTTTTGATGAAACAAAAGCTTTTTTTCTAAATAAAATTAATTATGTAGTAAAAAAAATAAATTATAAAAAAAAGCTTGATAGCACTAAATCATATTTGTTATCAGTTATAGATGATTATGAAGAAAAAATAAGTTCTTATGAATCATTACTTGTAAGTTATGAAATGTTAAAAAAAGAAAATAGTGAATTAAGAAATCAATTAGATATTCCTAAAAACAATCATTCTATTGTATATGCCGATGTTTTAGAAAAGTCTGCCATTTATGATTATTTGATTATAAATAAAGGTGCAAATAAAAATATAAAAGTAGGTAATGCTGTTATTACAAGTGGATCATTTATAGGAATTGTAAACGAAGTAAATGAAAATTCAAGTAAAGTAAAGTTAATCGCGAATATGAAATATCCTGTAATGATAAGCTCTAGTAATTCATATGGTCAAATAGATTCATATAAAGATGGCTACTATTACATAAGTGGAATAAGTGGTGATGTAAAAGTTGATGATCATGTAGTAACAGGGAAATTTTCGCTTGATATACCAAGTGGATTATTAATTGGAACAGTTGAAGAAGTTTCTTATGATAATTTTGAACTTTCAAAAATTTTAAAAGTAAAATGTAATAATGATTATGATATAGTAGGAGTTATTATAAAGTGATAGGAATATTTTTAGATATTCTTTTAGGATACTTTGGAATTAATAGCTTAATTGGTTTTAGTTATCTTTTTATTTATAAAAAAAATTATCTAGATATAATAATTATTGGTTTAATAATGGATTTATTTTATGTTAAGTATTACTGCACTTATCTAATTATATGGTATTTTATTATTAAATTAATTTATAAATATGTCAAAAAAAATATCTTTACAGATTTATTAATTCTTTATTTTGTGGTACTTATATATTACTTAATTACTATTAATATTATGAATTATAAAATAATTATTTTATATTCTTTTATTCCTTGTATATTTTATTTATTAGTTCATATAATTAAGTATGAGAAAGATAAGCAAAATATTAGTAGTAATAATAATTACACTAGGTATTCTTATAGGTATAAAAACAAATCGCCAATTTAATAAATTTTTTTATAAGAATATTTATGAAACAAGTGTACCATTTATGAAGATAAATAATTGGTATGAAAAACATTTTGGTTCGTTTTTGATTTTTAAGAATAATGATGTACCAGTTTTTAAAGAAAAATTATCATATAATTCAGCAGAAGCTTATTTGGACGGTGTTAAGTTAAATGTAGAAAATAATTATTTGATTCCTTCAATGGGTACTGGATTAGTATTATTCATTGGGGAAAAAGAAAATTATGGTGATACGGTTATAGTATCACTTAATACTGGTATTGATGTTTGGTATGCTAATATTAATTCAAGTGTGAAATTGTATGATTATGTTAAAGAGGGAGAACTTATAGGAACCTCTAAAGATAACACCATTTATCTAGTTTTTAAAAAAGATGGGAATATACTTAATTATGAAGAATATATACATTAATCCTTTGTTTTATATTTTCTCGTTTATTTTACTAGTTACAGGCTTTTTTAAGCCTTTTTTATTTATGATGATTTATTTGATAATTCATGAATTAGGTCATATAATTGTGTCATTTTGCTTTGGTTATAAAATTATAAAAATTAATGTTTATCCTTGTGGTTTATTAACTGTATTTGATATGAAATTAAATGATTCGAGTTTTAAAAATTTATTGATCGCTCTTAGTGGTCCGATTTTTCAGATTGTGTGCTATTTGGTTTTAAAGAAATATTATGAGATTCATATGTTTTTACTTATTTTAAATTTACTTCCTATACATCCACTGGATGGTTCAAAGATATTTAGTACTTTTTTATATTTTTTATTTCCTTATAAAACGAGTAATAATATATTATTTTTTGTTAGTTATATTTTATCTTTATTTATTTTGATGTATTTTATTTTTAATTTTAATTTACTTTATTTGCTCATTTTTATTATTTTATTTATTAGAACAATTGATCTTTATAAGAATAGGGATTATTTATTTAATTTGTTTGTATTGGAGAGAGTATTATATAATTTTAAATATATGTTTTTCAAAAAAATTAATAGTATAAATGATATGTATAAGGGGAAATATCATTATATAAGGTTTAAGAATAATTATATAGATGAGAAGAAGTACTTGAAATATTTTTATAAATAGTGTATAATTCAAGTAAGATATGAAAGGTTTGTTGATAACATGAAACCACTAATACATACATACATGTATTACTAAATAAAAAAATAAAAATAATTTTTGTTGATAACTATATTGGGAACAGGGAATATATAGATACTGGTCCTCTTTTTGGTGGTTTAAAAAATATAGAAGGAGGAAGTATATGAAGAATAGTAAAAAAATAATTTTAGTTATGGTATCTATAATATGTATAGTAATTTTATTGGTTGGATCAATTGCTTATTATAGGATAGTGGTAAATGGAAGTATAAAGGGAAGTACTGGTAATGCAGTATTTGTTTTAAGAGATAGCGATAATAGTGTATGGGATAATAAGGTAATAGATTTAGGTAAAATAAATCCTGGAGATAGTGGAGAGTTTACTGTTACGATGGATGCTAGTGGATCTAGTGTAGATATGTATGCAACATTAGAGATAGAAAGGACAAATTTACCAACTAACTTGAAATTTTATACAACATCAGATCATAAGAGTGAATTACACAAGTACTATAGTTTCTTAGAAAATAATGTAACGAATAGTGAAACATTAACTATATATTGGTATTGGAATCCATATATAAGTGATGAAGAAGATAATAAATTTATAAATGTATCTAATTTAGAAGCAAATGTTAGGGTAAGTGCAGTACAAATAAGTGAATATGCAATGATGAAGAATGGTAATGGTGTTACAAGTGATAGTAGATTATATTTTTGGAAAGATACTTATAGACCATATATAAGAACAATAACATTTGGTAATGATTTGAGTAATTTACCAAGTAGTTGTACAGAAGAAAACTTATGTTTTGATGTATCAGAAAGTAATAGTAAAAAGAAAGTATATGCTTATTTAATAGATAGTGGATTAAAAATGAATAATCAATTTACTTTATACAATTTGTATATAGTAAGTGAAGCACCAATATTTGCACCATCTGACTGTTCATTATTCTTTGCGGGATTTAATAGTTTAGTTAGTATAAATTATAATGATAATTTTAATACATCAAAAGTAACAAATATGAGTTATATGTTTTTACCAATCATATCTGTAGATTGGAGTAATGTTGTTACTTTAACATCAAGTATTAAAAATGTTAAACCATCATTTTTAAATAATAAAAGGAATGATATTAAAACAGAATTGCTTGCACTACCTCCAAGCGGTGATATGATAATCTTTGGAAATTACTACTCCTCACTGACTGAACTAAACCTTAGCTCATTTAATACAAAAAATGTAGTAAATATGAAATATATGTTTACAAAAAATGATACTCTAATCAGTTTGAATTTAAGTAATTTTAATACAATTAATGTTGAGAATTTAGAGGGGTTATTTTATGAGTGCATAGGTATTAGCAAATTGAATTTAAAAAGTTTTAATACATCAAAAACAATGAATATGCAAATGATGTTTTCTGGTTGTCAATCATTAACGAATTTAGGCATAAGTAGTTTTAATACATCAAATGTAACAAATATGCGTAGGATGTTTGATGGTTGCGAATCCTTAACAAAATTAGATTTAAGTAGTTTTAATACTTTAAAAGTAACAGATATGAGTAGTATGTTTTCTGATTGTTCATCCTTAACAAGTCTAGATTTAGGTAATTTTAATACATCGAATGTAACAAATATGAATATGATGTTTGTGGGTTGCGAATCCTTGACAAATATAGATTTAAGTAATTTTAATACATCGAAAGTAACAGATATGGGTTATATGTTTTCTGACTGTACTAAAATTCAATTAAAAATTACAGTTATGAATCCAAATATGACATCTTATGATAGTATATTGGATGGAGAAGCACTTAACGATACAAATGCTTATGCTATAATAAGTTATACAGAGAGTACACAATCTATTGCTACAGCTATGAAAAATACTTGTAATAATTCATCTAAAATAACATTGAAACAAATTTCATAAAAAAGAGTTCAGATTTGAACTCTTTTAACTTGTTATAGTAACAACATAAGTTTTTCCCTGTGTTACCTTAGTACCATTTTTAACACTTGAATTTTCATGAATAAAACCAGCATTATTGTAAGTGTTGCTTGCTTTGGTAACAAAAGTAAATATAACTCCAGGATATTTTTTATTAAACAAACTCTTTAAATTTTCAATAGTTTTAGAAGCATTATTAATAACTAAATCAGTTTCATTTATTTCAATAGTAAACGTTTTAGCAATACCACTACTTAATGAAATCTTAACATAAGTTCCCTCAGCAACCTGTCTTGAAGCATTAATTGTTTGCGTAACGCCAATATCTTTATCAGTATTAATAGTATAACCATAATAATTAAATGAACAATTTAAGTTTAATGATCTACATTTACTCTCAATATCAGACTTCTTCATTCCTTTAAAATTAGGCATTGTAACAGCTTTACCATTTGATATAGTTAAAGTTATAACATCAGAATCAGAAATAACATCATCTTCATTATGTGAAGACTTAATTAAACCATTTTTCGGAACAGTATTACTGAAACTATAATTTATATCATATTTAATACCATTATTTGAAGCCCATATTTTAAAATCAGATAAATTAGTAAATTTGATCATTTTTAAAGAACCCTTACTGGTAGTAATAATAATAGTAGTTCCTTGTTCTATAACATCATTTTCTTTATAGTTAGTATCTATTATTTTACCAATCTCATATTCCTTATTATAATCTTCTTTATATTCAACATTCAAATTATTATCAGTTAGCCATTTTGTAATTTCTTCCTTTGACATTCCTTTTAAGTTAGGAACTATAATACTTTTCCCCTTAGAAACATATATAGTAACACTATCATTTTCATTTAGCTTAGTATTTTCATCAATACTTTGTTTAAAAATTAAATTTTTATCTATATCATTGTAATTATATTCTATAGTATATTTAATGCCATTCATGTCTAACCATAATTTAGCTTCGAATAATGATTTATTTACTAAATTAGCCATTTCTATCTCTTTAAAAGGTGACTTTACAACCTCAACAATTAATTTATCATTTCTCTTAATATTACCGGTTAAAGATTGACTTATTATTTTATTTGGTTCATTATCATTAGTAACAAATTTTATTTCAACATTATTAAAATAGTTATTATTTATAAATTTTACTAATTCTTCAATATCTTCACCAACAAAAGAAGGAAGTGTAATACTTAAATCATAGTTAGGGCCATTAGAAATAATTAATTCTATTTCTTTAATGTTATCTAATGATTCATTTATTAGATTTTGATTTATAACATAATATTTTGGTATATAATCACTATAATCATATTTTTCAATAATATTAATATTATTTTCTTTTGCATAACTTAAAGCTTCAGTTAAAGATTTATTTTGTAAATTTTGAATATATTTTGTTTCTTTTTTAGTATTACCTGTAGGACGGGCAAATGTATAAGCATTAAAACCAGTTAAACAAATAATAAGCAGTGCAATAAAGTTGTACATTTTTATTTTTTTACTAGGCATTAGTAGTAAGATTGACATTAAACTAACTAATAAAGCTGTAATAAGTAAATTTAAATTTCCCTTTTGCATATTTATTATGATAAATACTAGGAAACTTAAAGTTACAATGATTGCTAAAATTATTAAAATTTTTGATTGTTTTTTATTTTCCATAAGATCACCATAACCATTATATCATGACTTTGATAAAATAAAAAAATTTTTACTTCAATTTGACATATTTTTATAAATAAAGTATTATTTATATAGTGATGAGGTGATAGTTATGTTATATGGACCAGGAGGACCAGAACCACATGGTGGTTATGGTCATGAACCACATGGACCACACGGATGTTGTCATGGACCACACGGACCAGGTGGATGGTATGGTAGACCTTGGGGTCCACCACCAGGACCATGGGGTCCACCACCAGGACCATGGGGTCCACCACCAGGACCATGGGGTCCACCACCAAGATTTTTCTACGGTGCTGTCAGCAAAAGTAATAAAATTGATTATATGAAGACTATAGATTATGATGGTGAAGGTAAAAAATATTATAGTGCTTGTGCTTGTAAAAATTGTACAGAACCATTTGCTGTAGATTATCGTTTAATTAAAAATCTTACATTTATTTGCACTAGTGATTTAGGGTTTAAAAATGGTACATTTTATAGTGATAATAAAATAGATGGATACTTTAAATTTGAAATTGTATGTCCATCGTGTGATAAAGCAACACCATTCTTTATAAAAGTACGTAAGTTACCAAAATTTGTTTTAGATTATTATTTAAAAGAAACTAAAAGTGTCGAATATACTATTAAATATTCATATGATAACTTCTATGCACCATTTAATGTAACATATGATACATGTGGTACAACAATAAAAGGATTATATGAAAAAATTAATTCATTACATTTTGATGCAATTGATCATGATGATAAAAAAATACCAACTTCTTTAGAAAAAATGAATGATGCAGTTACGAAAGAATATACTAAGAAAAGTGGTAAAAATGTTACTATAAATATGGACTCTGTTCATGAAAATTTAAAAAAAGAAATAGAAGTAAATAAATTAAAATTGTTAAAATATTTAATTAAAAGTAATGGTTTATTAGGATTTAAGGAATATGTAGGCGCAAGTAATCAAACCAAAAATGAACTTAAATTGCTTTCGAGATAGGAATACATTTGTATTCCTATTTTAACTATTAGTTGAAAGTGACATTAATAAATTTACTATGATGTTATAATCAAATGTGTCGGTATTTATTATGTAGGAGATGTAATCAATGAACGATTTTACTAAAAGTGGAGAATTTATAGCCGATTTGCGCAAATCAAAAGGGATGACACAATCTGAACTTGGTGAATTGGTTGGAGCAGGAGATAAAACAATTTCCAAATGGGAAAGAGGCATAAATGTTCCAGATGTAATTATGTTAAGTAATTTAGCCAAGATTTTTGATGTTAGCATACATGAAATATTAAACGGAAAAAGAGATGAAAAATTAAATCCTAAAATTGTTAAATTATACGAGAATAAGAAAATAAGATATTCGGTACTTGCTGTATCAATTGTTTTTCTAATCTCTTTTATAATTTTAGTAATGTATTTTTGTAATAACTTTGATAAATTTAAGATATATAGGTTTGATAGCAAATCTGATGAATATGAATTAACAGGTAATATTTTCCAAGTTGGTAGACACTATGTATTAATAATTGATGACTTTGATGTCTATGATAAAGAAAAATATAAAGATTTTGAAATATATGATTATAAGGTTAGTGTCGTTTTGGGCAATACTGAAATAATATCATTATCAAGAATTAATCTAAATAACTCTTCAGAAGCAAAAATAACTTTTAAAGAGCTAGCAGAAAGAATAAATAAAACTAAAATTTTTGTTTCAAAATTTAGTTTAAAAAAGACAGAATTTAAAGGTGCATTAAAAATTGAACTTATTAATGATAAAGAAAATGCGATTGAAGAATATAATTTTAATTGTTTTCTAGAATATCGTAACAATCGAATATACTATATAAAATAAGGGAAGGAGCTTGTCGCTCCTTCCTTTCGCTTTTAAATCTACCTCATTCGCTTCAAAAGAGGTGGACTATTTTAGACAAAAATTGCTATAATGGCATCGTAAAAGTAAAGGAGGTATGGATGAAAGAATTTAAATTATTTTTACTTATAGCTTTACCACTATTTCTTCTTCCTATAATAGTTCATGCAGATGAAACTTATTATATAGAACATGGTAAAGTTGAAATCACAGCAGATGAATATAACAAACTTCTAGGCTTAGGCTTTGAAGAACATGAAATTTATGGCATGAGTGAGCGAGTTTTTAATGAAAACAGAAACTTGACTGGCGAAGTTATAAATAAGAAAACGCTTGACATGTCAGAATTTCCACAATTGAGTTTAAATCCAGATGAAACAATTGGTGGAGGGGAACTTGTTAATCCAAACAACTATGGTTACTGTCAAACAGAATACAAAAAAATGACAGTATATATAATCAGTGTTAATAACGGAGGCTTTTATCGTTATAAGATGACTCTTGAATGGCGTAAAATGCCATCAACTAGAAGCTGGGACATAATCGCATTAGGCCATGAAACTAATGTTGTACCAGGTATTTCAGCAACATTTGAACAAGAATGGTGCAAGAGTAGTGGATGCAACAATACATATGAAGGAACTTACTATTCTTATGATAATGCAGAAGTTGTAACATTTAAACTTCCTACTGGTTCACTAACATCAATGACTTCATTTTTATACTATCCAGTATTAAGAGTTAATAATAACGAGGTAATAGAAAAAATTACAACTATCGGCGACTATGCACATGCAATAAGTACAGTATCTACACCACTTAGTCGCAGTGATATAGACTTTTGGGGCGAGATTAGAATACCAGGACATGCAACTAAGTATGACGACATATTGGCTACTGATATCACCCAAACAGTGAATTGGGGAGCGTGATAACAGAAAAATAGAATTGTGGCAGACTCCACATAAAAATGTCAATGTTTCAGATATTCATATAAAAATATCTACTGTGATAGGGGTGTCACAAAAAATATATTTTAATACTAATGACTACATAGTAAACTATGCTTTGTCGAAATTTGTCATGTTTTATCGCAAGATAACACAAACATTCACTATAAACAAAAGAACGAAAAAAAATACATAATAAAATACATTACTGTAGGAGGGTATTTCCCTCCTACAAAAATTAGAAAGAGGTTAAATATGGACAATATAATGCCAGACTCATTAATAGGAATACTAGGACTATTAATATGGCTATCATCAAAAATCATATACATATTTTTAGAAATTATAATAATAGAAAACGTTTTATACAAAAGAAATGAAATAAGAGGATTAAAATTTTGGGAACTATTAAAGAAATCATACCAATTAGATGGTCCAGAAATGAATGCAACAATATTTCATACATTCTTAAATGCATTTACATTTTTTGCAACAATCCTAATATGCACAAACTATATAACACCAGAAGCATGTGATTATATATGCAGTCATGTAGGATTTATATTATCATTTGATTTAATAATAACAATAACTATATTATTAGTATTAAATTATCTATTGAAGTATAAAATAGTATATAAACTAGAATGTGAGTCATTAATGCCAGATGATATTACCTTAGAAAAACTAAAAGAATTTTTAAACTAAGAATTTTAAAATATTCTTTTTTTTTCTCTTTATATAGTGTATAATTAAAAAGAGGTGAATTAAATGGACAAAATATTATTAAAAGCATTAAATGATGAAAGGAAAAGACAAAAACACAACATTGAACTAATAGCATCTGAAAATTTTGTATCAAAAGATGTCTTAAAATTACAAGGAAGCATATTAACCAATAAATACGCTGAAGGATACCCAGGAAAAAGGTACTACGGAGGATGTGAATATATTGATGTATTTGAAACAAAAGCTATCGAATACGCAACAAAATTATTTAACTGCCAATATGCAAATGTACAACCACACAGCGGATCATCCGCTAATATGGCTGTATATAAAGCATTATTAAAACCAGGCGATAAAGTCATGGGAATGGCCCTAAGTGAAGGAGGGCATTTAACACACGGTTATAAAATTAACTTTAGTGGAATCGAATACGAAAGTATCTCATACGGACTAAATCCAAAAACAGAAATGCTTGACTATGATGCCATAATAGAACAAGCCAAAAAAGAAAAACCAAAAATGATAATCGCTGGCGCCAGCGCTTACTCAAGAACAATTGACTTCGAAAAATTCAGAGAAGCAGCAGACACTTGTGGAGCATACCTAATGGTAGACATGGCCCATATAGCAGGATTAGTAGCAGCAGGTTTGCACCCATCACCATTCCCTTATGCTGATGTAGTTACAACAACAACCCATAAAACCCTAAGAGGACCACGTGGAGGAATGATATTAACAAACGACGAAGAATTAGCAAAAAAAATAGACAAAATAATATTCCCAGGAATTCAAGGTGGACCATTAATGCATGTAATTGGTGCCAAAGCAGAATGTTTTTATGAAGCATTGCAACCAGAATTTAAAGAATATCAAAAAAGAGTCATAAAAAATATAAAAGCTCTTGCCAAAAAACTTGAACAAGAAGGATTTAGAATAGTAAGTGGTGGAACAGATAACCATTTAATATTAGTTGATATAAAATCTAGCATAGGAATAACAGGAAAAGAAGCCGAAAAAATACTAGATTCAATCAATATAACATGTAATAAAAATACTATCCCAAATGATACCGAATCACCATTTAAAACAAGTGGTATAAGACTAGGAAGTCCA
>CAKPJE010000003.1 GCA_934162555.1 uncultured Bacilli bacterium
TTAAAAGGTTTCAACTCTTTAAAAAGTCTTAAAATCGCACTTTTAAAATCTTTAGCTTTTGAACTTTCCTTAGGTCTAGGCATGTTCTAACTCCTCCTTACTAATTTGAGATAAAGCAATCTCTTTATAAACTTCACAACTCTCAAGTAACTCTTTATGAGTACCCATTCCAACACACTTACCTTTATCTAAAACAATAATTTTATCAGCATGCATAATAGTACCTATTCTTTGAGCCACAATTAAACAAGTTGCATCCTTAACGTTTTTCTTAATAGCTTTTCTTAAATTCAAATCTGTCTTATAATCAAGTGCTGAAAATGAATCATCAAATATATAAATTTCCGGTTCTCTAGCAATAGCTCTTGCAATCGATATTCTCTGTTTTTGACCACCAGATATATTAGTACCACCTTGTGATAAATTGCTTTCATATTTATTATCCATATTTTCAACAAATTCTTTAGCTTGGGCGATCTCAATAGCCTTCTTCACATTCTTCTTTTTACCATTTTCACCAAACTCAACATTATAATTAATACTACCATTAAATATAACAGCTTTTTGCGAAACATAACCTAATTTATCATATAATTTTTCTAATTTATATTCTTTTACATTAATACCATCAACCAATATTTCTCCAGAAGTAGCATCATAAAATCTCGGTACTAAGTTAATTAATGTTGATTTACCAGAACCAGTAGATCCAATAAAAGCAACCGTTTCACCCTTTTCAGCTTTAAAAGAAATATTTTCTAAGATATATTCTTTTGCATCAGGATATTTAAACGAAACATTACAAAATTCAACAGTTCCTTTAGTATCAGTTTTACCATCAAAAGTACCATCTATAATAGAAGACTTTTCACATAATACTTCATTTATACGATTAGCAGATACTTCTGATCTTGGTAAAACTGTAAAAATCATAGCAAGCATTAAAAATGACATAATAATTTGCATTGAATAACTTGAAAATACAATCATATCTCCAAATAATGTTATCTTGTCAACAAGACCAGCATTTAATATTAAATTAGATCCAATTATATAAATAACTAAAGCAAGCATATTCATAATCAAAAACATCATTGGTGACATAACAGCAAATGCCTTTTGATTAAATAGTTGTTGTTTTGTTAATTTATCATTTACATCCTCATATTTATTTTTGGTATATTTTTCAGCATTAAAAGCCCTAATTACCCTAATACCAGTTATATTTTCACGAGCAATTTTATTTAATTTATCAATTAATTTTTGAACAATCTTAAATTTAGGAATAACAACAATTGTAAGTATTGTGACAACTGATAACATAATTAAAACACATATACTAGTAGCAAGTGTCCATGAAAAACTTTTATTAACTATCTTACATATAGCCCATACAGCCGTTATTGGGGCTTTAATTAATAATTGTAAGCCCATACCAATTAACATTTCTGCTTGGGATATATCGTTAGTTGTTCTAGTTATTAAACTACTTGTTTCGAATTGTTTGATTTTATCAAGTGACAAATTTTGAACTTTATAAAATATTTTTTCTCTTAACTTACTTGAAAAACCAGAAGCAAGTAAAGCAAGAAAATAACCTGATATTATAGTAGAAACTAAACTACCCAAACTACATAATAGCATAAAGCCACCATTATATAGAATGTCAGACATTTTACTACCTTCAGTTTTAACAAGCATAGTTATTTCTGACATATAATCAGGCATTTTTAAATCTAACCATACTTGTACAACTATCAAAAGAATGGTTAGTATAATTAGTATATAATCTCTCTTTTCAAAATTCTTAATTAACTTAAGCATTCTCGTCACCTCTTAAATTTTCTTTCATTTTTTTCATTACTTTCAAAAATATTTCCAAATCATTCGGATCAATATCTTTTGTAATTAACTTCTCTATTTTTTTTATTTCACTTATATTTTGCTCTAATTTAGATTTTAAATTTTGGTTTAAAACAACTTCTTTACTTCTAGCATCTAATGTATTAGACACTCTATCTATTAGTTTATTCTTCTCCATTGTTTTTAACACACAAGATATAGTAGCTCTTGATAAATTCAAGTTTTTTTCTAAATCTTTTTGATATGTAACAGGACTTTTAATTAAATATTCTATTATTTTTACTTGTGTAATACCTATAGGAATACTTTTATTAGTTTTATTAATTCTGTTTATTACTTCATAATCTAAATCTTTAAGTTCATATAATATTTTATCCATCCTAATCACCAACTTAAACATAATAGCACTTTCAAAATAAATTGTCAAGTATCTAACAATTGCATTTTTTTTATTTTTTTGTTAAAATATTTGTGTGATTTATATGAAAGAAATATTATTAGATACTTTATTAGATTTTATTAAAATTTTACCATTTTTGTTTTGTGCATTTCTTATTATGGAGTATATAGAACATAAATTATCAAAAAAATTTCAAAACAAAATAACTAAATCAGGTAAATTTGGTCCTATAATAGGATCAATTCTTGGTGCATTTCCTCAGTGTGGTTTTTCTGTTGCTATGACTAACCTATATGCAGGTAAAATAATAACTCTAGGTACTTTAATTGCTGTTTACTTGTCTACTAGTGATGAAATGATACCTGTATTATTAAGTAGTGGTTCTAAAATATCATTTATATTTTTAATTCTAACTTTAAAAATATTTATTGGTATGTTATCTGGTTTAATAATTGATTTATTTAATAAAAATAAAAAGATTGATATTGAAAATATATGTACAGAAGAAAATTGTCATTGTGAAAATGGCATTATAAAATCAGCAGTTCATCATACAATTAATATTGGTATATTTATTTTAATTACTACCCTATTATTAAATATGGGAATATCTTATTTAGGTACTGATAAACTAAGTAAATTACTTTTAAAAAATTCTATATTTAGTCCATTTATATCAAGTTTAATTGGTCTTATTCCTAACTGTGCATCAAGTATTGTAATTACTGAATTATATTTAAATTCTTCCATTAGTTTTGGTTCAATGTTAGCAGGAGTTCTAACTGGTTCAGGTATTGCGATAATGGTTTTATTTAAAGTAAATAAAAATATAAAAGAAAATATAAAAATATTATCACTAATTTATTTTATTGGTTCAATAACAGGTATTATTTTTGATTTATTTAAAATTTTCAATTGAAAAAAAATTATAAAGGTGCTATACTTAATTTATAGTTGCCCCATAGCCAAGTGGTAAGGCATCGGACTCTGACTCCGTGAGCGTTAGTTCGAATCTAACTGGGGCAGCCAATTAAGCCAGCTTAGCTTAGTCGGTAGAGCAATGCATTCGTAACGCATAGGTCGATGGTTCAAATCCGTCAGCTGGCACCAGATTTGATTAATACTCGGACTTTTCAAAAAAAATAAAACGGCTTGCTAAAAAGTCGTTTTTATGTTATTATGTATATAGATGAAGAAATCTTCATAAAATATTAAAGGAACACTTAATATCGCATGTTGAGTGTCACCGATTTAATTGGTTTTACCTAAATCATTGCTGAGTTAGGTGGATTTCTTTTATATTAATACTATAAATAGCAAACTATAAAATGCACAACCATTGTGCAAAACAGACATCAAAAAACATAAAAATGCACAGTATTCTTAAAATATTGTGCATTTTTCTTTACTTTTCTCAAAATTTATAGTAAAATTACAATTGAGGTGAACAAAATGGAACCAATAAAAGTTAAAAAACTACCAATAGAATATTCTTTAGATAAAGAATTAATAAACTTAATATCAGAAGCAAATTTAAAATATGGTGAATATAAATCAAATCTTAAAAATCTTCAATTTGATTCAAGATTCTTTTTAGATTCGATAACACTAAGCGAAAGTATAAAATCAACTCAAATTGAGGGAACACAAATTTCTCAAGATGAAATGTATTACTTGAAATATATGCCAAAAACAGACGACAATTTAGAAATTCAAAATTTAAAAGAAGTTATTGATTATTCAAAAAAATATTTAAAAGAAAATAAAAATATCAATATGACATTTCTTAATAAATTACATCAAATACTATTAAATAGTGTTAGAGGAAACGAAAAAGAACCAGGAAAAATTAGGACTATTCAAAATTGGATTGGTGCAAAGGGATGCACTATTGATGAAGCAATATTTATCCCACCAATACCAGAAGATGTACCAATTCTACTCGATAATCTATTTGAATACATGAACAACGCTTATATCGATCCAATATTCATAAATCTAGCAATATCACACTCGCAATTCGAGACTATACATGCATATAGAGATGGAAACGGAAGATTAGGAAGAGCATTAATACCAATACAATTAGCACTTCTAACAGAAGATGAACCTATCCTATTTTTATCAGAAGTTATTGAATTATATAAACCAAGTTATCATAGACTTTTAAATGAAAGTCGTAAAGGTAATATAACTGGTTTTATCAAATTTTTTCTTGAATGTATAATTGAACAATGTAACAATTATATTGCAAAAATAAATAGAATCAAACAAATATATGCCAAAGATATGAAAAAAATTGCAGCTCTAAAAAGCAGCGCTGTCTATAGAATCATGCCAGCAATAATGCATCAAATAGTTTTCACAAAAAAAGAAATAGAAGATGAATCAGGAGTCTCAAGAAATACAGTATCTACCCTAATTGACAAATTAGTTGAGTTAAAAATTTTAGTTCCTGATTCTAATTGCGCAAAACTAAGCTATAGATATGTTGAAATATATAATGTTTTTGTAGGAAAAGAAAATTCATAAAAATGCACAATCATTGTGCAAAACAGTCATCAAAAAACATAAAAATGCACATTATTTTTAAAATATTGTGCATTTTTTTATTTATTAAAAATTTTAATTTTCTTTAGGTAAAAATAAATTTAATAAAATCCCAACAACAGCAGCTAAACTCATACCAGTTATATTAAGCGACTCACCTACTTTTATAACTGCACCACCAAGACCTAATACAAGCATACTCGCGCATATTATAACATTCCTTGTTTTAGAAAAATCAAGTTTATTTTTAACAATAACAAGTAAACCATTAACACTTATAAAACCATATAAAAGAAGTGAAATACTGCCAAGTACAATATCAGGAATAGTTGTAAATAAAGCAGTCAATTTACCTAAAAATGATATAATAATCGCAAATATAGCAGCTAAAGTTATAACCTTAACAGAAGCTACCTTAGTCATACCTACTACACTCGTATTTTCCCCATAAGTAGTATTAGCAGGACCACCCAAAGCTCCAGCAACAAAAGTAGCAAGTCCATCCCCTAACAAAGTTTTATGAAGACCTGGATCTTTAAGCAAATTTTTACCAATTATTTCACTCAAAACAGTATGATCACCAATATGTTCAGAAATAGTAACAAGTGCAACCGGTAAAATAGTAATCAAAGAACCAAAATCTAATTTATAACTAACAAAAGGTAAAACAAATTTAGGCACACTAATAAACGAAGCCTCTTTTATAGGTGTAAAATCAATCATCCCAAAAATAGCAGACACAATATAACCTGAAGTAATCCCAACAATAAAAGGAATCAATTTTAAAAACCCTTTTCCCTTTAAAGCAACTAAAGAAGTAGACAAAAACGTAACCAAAATAACAATAATAGATTTAATATCAATTGCACTCTCCCCTACTAATCCCATTTGAGAAACAGCAGAAGGAGCAAGACCTAAACCAATAATCATTATCATAGGACCAACAATAATAGGTGGTAGCACTTTCTGAAGCCAATTACTACCAATAATTTTAATAAATAGAGCAACTAGCATATAAGCAAGTCCTACAGCCATTATACCAGTAAATACACCACCCCTAGAACTAGATGCAAAACAAACAGCCATTGGTGTTATAAAAGCAAATGAACTACCCAAATAAACAGGCGATTTAGAATTTGTGCAAATAATATAAATAATTGTTCCAAGACCAGATGTAAATAAAGCAACCGGTATTGTAAGAACCTCACTACCAGCCATACTATTTACCAAAATAGGCACTAATATAGTCGCCCCAAACATAGCAGCAACATGTTGAAGTGCAAGAACTATCCACTTACCTGGAGTTGGTACATCCCCAACATCAAGAATTAAATTATTTTTCATTTATACCTCCTTAAAAATAATTTAAAAGTGCACAAAAAAATACTAAAAACATTTAGTATTTTGAAAATTCAAAAGCAAAACAAAGTTCTTTGTTTGATAAAAAATATAAATTTTTTCTAAACTCTATTTTACTCATTCTATGCACCTTGAACATAATACCATATTCAAGTATATTTTAGCAATACTTTTTTTAATATAATGTAAACTTTTTTGCTTTTTCTAATTTTTCATTGCCAACTTTTAAAGATTTTAAATACTGTCTCAAGAAATATATTTTATCTAAATTATTAGTAAAAATCAAATCACTTAATTCTAGTGCCTCATCTAAATATACTTCTTTATAATAATCCAAATTAGAATATTGTTTTCCATTCATCTCATGTCTTCTAAAAAGTAGTCCATCATTATATTTTTTATTTTTAGAATATTCTAACAATTTAACAAATAAATTAACATTATTCTGCCATATAACAGGATTTAAAGTTCCATTAGGACATCTAAATTCTATTGTATTATTAGTAGTTAAACCACCATATAACTGAACATTATTAAAATTAACAGCTTGTTTTCTTTGATAACTTAAACACATTTTTATTGAAGCCAAATTGCGCCCATTAAGTAATTTAAAATCATCCCAAAAAGCATTTGCAACAGGGGCAGCATATTTCCAAACATTCTTTCTTTCAGTTAAAAATTCACCATATCCAAATCTATATATCACATTTTCATATACTGACCAAAGTTTTATAAAATTCAAAAAATATAGTTCCTTATTTTCTAATATATGTGCACCTATATGAACATGACCCCCGGAATGTAAATCAATGTTACCATACTTTTGAGAAAGAATACAAACATCTCTTAAATCATTCCAACACTTTTTTTCATCAGTTAAAATAGGAGAATTAATTTCAGCACCATTGTGCAAAGAAGCATCTTCTTTTAAAACCCAATGCTTTAGATCTAAAGAATTAAACTTTTTCTCAAACACATGATACTTAACATTTTCAAATTCTAATTCCAAACCAAAAGTAATATCTTTTAAAAAATCTAATTTTTCTCTATATCTAATATTACATTCATCGATTAAAACAAGTAAATCTTGTAAGTCAGATCCTCCAAAATCAGAAAAAATATCATTTTTATTAGGATCTATATATTTAAATATTTTATCTTCCATAAATTTTACCTCGTCAATCTATTATAATTATCTCTTTTTATTTGTAATTTATTTACCAAATTATCAACATCAAGATCTTTATAACCATCTCTTATTTGCTCTAAACTTTTTGTAAGTTTACCTTTATTTGGTCCATCAAATTGATATAATTGAATAAAATAATAAAACACTAAAACAACAAGTAAACAAATAGCAGATGAACTTAAATTATCAAAAATACTTTCATCAACAACTATAAAATCATTTTTATCTTCTGAATATAAAATAATTTTGGTAAAAATCTTGCCTCATTCTTCATTATCTACCTTATTTTTAGTTTCAACACTCTCTAAAAAAGGCTTCCCTAAAAAATTTTCCAAATTTAAATTTTCATTAAACTCCAATAATTCTTCAATTTTATCCTTTTCCAATTTTGCCAAACTATATTTTTTTACATTTCTTTCATACATACCATTTTCACTTATATTCCATCTATCATATAAAATTAAAGTATTCATTGCATTACTATAGTTAGCATATTGTTTTTCTGAAATTACATTTCCCAAACTATCATATTCTTTTTTCTCATTTGAATAAACCTTTACTTTATCTCTTTTAAAAGGTGTTATACCCAAATGGGAAAAACCAGTAAATACTAATCCAGTTGAAAGAATATAAGGAAGCGCTAATTTAAATATAACAAGAAAAGTTTTTAAGTTTTGAATTTTTTTATTCCTCTTATTTGTACGATCAATATTTTCTAACGTTCTCTCTAAATAATCAATATCCTTTTTTAGTTCCAAAATCATCTTCTGCTTTTTATCCATAAATCCCCCTAAAATTATGCCTTTATATTATCACTTATAGTATTAAAAAGCAAGTTAAAATAGTAGATATTTCTATCTACTATTTATTATTTCTCTAACAACTTCTAAATCAGAAAAATGGTTTCTTATATTTCCAATTATCTGGTAATCCTCATGTCCTTTACCAAGTATCAACAATATATCATTCTTACCCAAATAAGAAATTCCCTTTATTATAGCATCTCTTCTATTTTTAACAATCTCAAAATTATCTTTTTTAATACCCCCAACAATATCAAAAATAATACTATCATCATCTTCATTTCTTGGATTGTCATTTGTAATAATTACCTTATCGGAATAACTAGAAGCAATATCCCCCATTATACTTCTTTTAAATCTATCCCTATCTCCCCCACAACCAAATATAGTAATAATTCTATTTTTTTTAAACTCATTTACACTTTTTAAAACCTTTTCCATAGCATCTGGAGTATGGGCATAATCAATAAATATAGTATTATCTTTATATTTTACAATATACATTCTACCAGGTGGAGTAAATACATCAATTTTCAAAATTTCATTTATATCAAAATTTAAGTATACAAGAGCAGCAATAGCTTCTAAATAATTATAGGCATTGTACTTACCAACCATATTAAGATGTTTAAAATAATCATTTTTAAAACTAAATTTTAAATCCAAAGAATCATCATTTAATTTTATATCTTTTATCTTAAAATCTCCAAACCTACCAACCTTAACATTATAATTATTGCTAAGCATAAAGTCTTTATAATTTTGATCATCCGAATTAACAATCGCGATTCTTTTATTTCTTAGTTTATTAAAAAGCAACAATTTAGCTTTCTTATATTCTTCCATATTTTTATGATAATCCAAATGATCTTCCGTTAAATTAGTAAATATACAGGCATCATACTTTAAACCATATACCCTATCCTGATCCAAAGCATGACTAGATACTTCCATAACAACATATTTTATATCATCATTCGCGCACTCATATAAATATTCATACAATTCCTCTATATCAGGTGTTGTATTATTCAATTCCTTAATAATCCCATTTTTATAAAAACCAATTGTTCCAATATAAGCACATTTAACATCCATCTTATTTAAAATATCATAAATTACATAACTAGTAGTTGTCTTACCATTAGTACCAGTTACACCAATTAAAGTTATATCTTTAATCTTATCATAATACTTATTATAAATATAGTTATTATAATACTCTTTCGGATCATCAACAACAATAGTATCCTCATCATATTTAATTTTAGAAATTATTAAAGCTGCACCATTACGTACAGCATCATAAACATATTCTTTATTAAAAGTAGTATCTACGAATGTATCGCCAGGTACTACTCTTCTTGAATCTTTTTTTAACATATTCCTCCTAGATATCATTATCTAATAGTATATATGTTTTTTTACTTTTTAATATGCTAACTATTTTTTTATACTCATCTAATTTCTCAATAATATATATCTTATTCTTATCATAATTATTTTCAATTAGTCTTTCATATATTAAAGGCATATTATTAGTATTAAGTAATATTATATAGCTAAATTCTTTAGAAAGCAATGAACCAAAAGCCTTATTAATTTCTTCATCTGCATTCTTTATACCACCAGTTACAATAACTTTATTACCCTTATAGTTACTTATTAAATCTAATCCCTCATAATGATTATAACAATTAAAACACTTCGTATTTGTTATTAAAGTATTATCCTCATTTTCAATTATTTTTATCTTTGTAGGTTTTAAATTATTTAATCCCCTTCTAATATCAGAATCACTTAAATTTAAATACTTCCCCAAAGCATATAAAGTTAAAGCCATCTTATTTTCATCATAACTAATTAAATCAGTCGTAAGAGTATGTTTTTTATTATCAAAAACATAAGTTATTAAACTTTTGCCATTATTATACTTAATACTCTTAATATCATAATCTCCACTATTTTCTGAAACAATAACATCATTAACATATCCCATATCAAAATGAATTATTTTTTTTATATTTAAATTATCATTATTTGAAACAATTATTTTTATAAATTTGTCATATTTTTTCCTAAACTCTTTATATATATTTTGTTCATCCTCTATAAATAAAATATCATACCTAAAACCTAAAAAGGATTTTAGTTCATCTTTTGCTTCTGTTTTTATCAATGTTAAATCAAGTTTTTCTATTTTTTTCTTTAATCTTAAAGTATCTATCTGTCTATTTAATTTCCTAAAAAATGTAATTATAAATTTATCAAATAAAGACAAAACAATAAGTGCGATTATAGGTAAATCAAAAGGTAATATTAATAAATATACTACCATTGTTTGATAAAAAACTTTGGTAAACTTTTTAAATCCACCTTTATTATAATACATTATAAAAGCCATATTTAATAAACTAAATATTAAATATACTTCTGTTTTAAATACTAATTCAACTAAATAAAAGAACAAATAAACAACATCAATTTCTGTATTTTTTTTACTATTTGTTATATATAACGTTTTAAAGAAGATATACAAAATATATGTAATTATAAATACATACTTCACACTACTCCATCTTTCTATTATGTAAAATCTTTTGTAAAAATTAATTCATCATCATTAGTGTACCATATAGCATCACAATTATATTTTTTTAAGACCTCTTTCCCATCTTCTATATTTAAAAAATATAAATAATTAGATAACATTTGAACATCCAAAACATTATCCCCAACTACGGTAACACTTTTATAATTATTTTCTTGTTTTAAAGTTTTTAAGTTAATCAAATTGTGGTAAATTTTACTATCAAGTGTATAATAATTTTGATATGGTCCAACTGTAGAAACAGCTTTATTTTCTAAGCTTAAAAAAGTTATATATTCATCTGTTTTGTAAGGCTTTTCAATTCCAACAGTGAATTTAGTATTATTCGCGATTCCTAAAGAAGAAATATCACCCATATTAATTATATAAGAATTTATATTATAATCCTTTATTTTTTGTTCTAATTTAGAAATAACAAAAGACTTAATAATTGAACTATAATCTATTTCCATATCATTTTTATATACAGGTTTTATTTTTTTTATTTTTCCTTCTTCAAATATTTCATTTACACTTTTCCTATAAATACTTACATAACCATCTGTTTTATTAATAACATCTAGTCCAAAATTATATAATTCATTTTCATCATAATTCTTTAAAATATATTCTAATTCATCAAATAATTTATTAGGTTTCTTTGAAGCATATATTCTAATATTAATACCATTAAAATCAGAATATGTTGCGGAATATTCTTTTAATTTATTTTTATTATAAAGGAAAATAAAAAATAAAAAAAATGTCATAATTAAAAAAAATGATATAACTAAGCGTTTCAATTTTTACCACCAAGTGCTATTATATCATATTTTATAAATTATAACTAGTCTATTTTTACTAAAATTACATCTTCACCAATTTTTTCTATTTGTCTCCACATTACTTCCATCTCATTTTTTGAGCCAAATAGAGCAAATTTACTCTCTTCTACAACTAAACTTTTCATGCCACCTTCTTCATCTATGTTTACATCTATTATACTTCCTATTTTTTTGCCATCACTGATATTTACAATATCTTTATCTTGCAAATCTGATAAACGCATATAACACCCCTATTAATATTCTATTCAATTAATCGTTTAACGTTCGCAATTCCCATGTGTTCTAGCCTAGAAATTTGAGCTTGTGATATTCCAAGTTCTAAAGCTAGTTCCATTTGGGTTTTACCAACAACAAATCTTTTTAATAAGATGTATCTTTCTTTATCTTTTATTTTTTTTAAAGCTTCTTTTAAAGCAAGTAAAGTTTCTTTAGAATATGTATTTCCTTTTTTATCTTCTAATTGATCAAACAAATAAATAGGATCTCCACCATCTGAATAGACAGGTTCAAATATACTAACAGTATCTTTCATAGAATCTAATGCATTACAAACTTCATACTCACTTACTCCAAGCACATCAGATAATTCTTTAATAGTAGGTTCTTTTTCATTTTTCCTTATCAATTCTTCTTTAGCTTTTAATGTTTTATATGCCAAATCTTTAACAGATCTAGCAACTCTTATACTATTACTATCTCTTAAATATCTTTTTACTTCTCCAAGTATCATCGGAACAGCATATGTTGAAAATTTTACTTCATGTGATAAATCAAAGTTATTTATTGCTTTTATTAAACCTACAGTTCCAATTTGAAATAGATCATCCATATTATCAGTTCTATTGTTATAATTTTTTAATATTGATAAAACTAATTTTAAATTACCATTTATTAATTTTTCTCTAGCATCCTTATCTCCTTTTTTCATTTTTTTAAACAATTCTACCATTTCCTCATTACTTAAAACTTTTATATCCGCAGTATTCACGCCACATATTTCTACTTTGTGTCGTGCCATATTTCCTCCTAATTTAATAATGATTTAAATTTTTAAAATTATACAAAAAAATACTTAATATTCACCAGTAAGTATTTTATTTGTTACCATATTTAAAGCTTGATTATTACTTATAGAAGTATCATAAAGTGCTTTTTCATCTTCTACAACATATATAATATTTGTATATTCTCTACTAGGACTATAATCTTCATAACTAGCAGAACTTTGACTAACCATAGCCCTAAAATCATTCATTTTAGAAGCGGAATATTTATATTCTTTAGTTTCCGTATAACAATTAGAGCCCAAGCAAGTTTTATAACCAACTTTTACAGTATTGTTAGTATAAACAATGGCTTCATATCTTTTACCACCAATTGTATAAATTATATTGTATTCTTCTTTTCCATCATGATAGATGAAACTTACAAGAATAGATCCTGCAAGTATAATAAGTGCGACTATTACATAAGCTAACGAATTATCTTTCATTATCTCGCCTTTCCCTTTTTCTCAACATTAGTATTCAAAAATACTTGTTTTGTTTTTAATTCATTTTCTAAAAGATCAATTTTTTTAAGTAATAAATCTAAATATTTTTTACTTAAATAAGCTTTATAATTATTGTTAATTACTCTTTTATATCTTTCTAAATCATTTAAAACAATATCAATTGTACCATCATCTTCATCGCTTGAATCAATTAACTCAATAATTAATTGTGTATATAAAGATAATTTCCTTTTAATTTTTTTCTTTAAAACTTTTTCAACTAATTCTGGTTTTGCAAGTTTTATTTCATCAACCAAAATACCATCATATTTTATATTATTTTGTGGATTAAAAACAAATCCTGATATTTTTTTTAGGTCCGTTTCTAAACTTTCTTCCTTTTTATCTTTTACTAATAAATACTTAACGTTTTCCACAATCTCTCTCCTCTAATATATCTGGTCTTCGTGACATTGTCCTTTTAACACTTTCTTCATGGCGCCATTTATTAATATTTTCATGATGTCCAGATAAAAGTACACTTGGTACTTCCATGCCTCTAAAATTAACTGGTTTTGTATAAACTGGATAATCTAGTAAGCCATTATCAAATGATTCTGAATCAAGAGATTCTTTACTAATCACGCCATCTAACAATCTTACAACACTATCGGTAATAACCATGCTAGCAAGTTCACCACCAGTTAATATATAATCACCAATACTTAATTCAATATCAGCTAAAGCTCTTATTCTTTCATCAAATCCTTCATAATGTCCACAGATTATAATTAAATGTTTACATTTTTTTAATTCATTTGCTCTTTTTTGATTATATCTCTCTCCTTGAGGAGTCATTAATATAATATAAGATTCATCTGTTTTTATAGATTCAACACAATCATATATTGGTTCAGGCATTAAAATCATACCTTTTCCACCACCAAATTGGTAATCATCTGCTTTTTTATGGGGATCTTTAGAAAAATTTCTAAAATCATGTATTTCAATATCAACAATTCCTTTTTCTCTAGCTCTTTTAATTATTGATTCATTTAAAAAGCCATCAAACATATGCGGAAATATACTCAATATATCAATTTTCATCAAACATACCTCCTACAATAATTACTTTTTTATTATTGTCTATATTTTTTATAAATTCTTTAATAAAGATGATTTTTTTATTTGTATCAGTTACTAAAATATCTTGTACTTTATTTTGCATTATATATTTTACTTTTCCTTGTTTTTTATCATCTTTAATTATTTCATAACCTATTAAATCTTCTGGCAATACTTCTTTTACATATTCTCTTAAAGAATAAACTTGTTTCTCTTTTAAAAATAAAACTTCATTTATATTGTTAAAGTCATTCAAAGTAACCATATCATAATTTTTATGTTTTCTATAAGTTTTTATTTGATATTTGTTATTATCTATATATAGAAAATTACCAACTTTAAATATTTCTTCTTTGTATTTAAAATTTGATAAAATACGAAGTTCACCTTTTATACCATGCGTATTTACTATTTTTCCTATATATATCATAATACTCACCTACTTAATTCATACAAAATTATACTAGTCGCAACACCAGCATTTAAGCTTTCACATTTTTGATTCATTTTAATATAAATGAACTCATCACTCAAATCTTGAAGTTCTTTAGAAACACCTTGTCCTTCATTACCAATTATTATAGCAAATTTATCATTTTTTTCAAGGTTTCCAATTAATTTTCCCCCATCTACTCTAGTTGTTAATATTTTATATTTGTTTTGTTTTAATTTTTCTATTTCTTCTTTTAAATTACTTGTTACAATGTTTATGTTAAATATCATTCCTTGAGTAGCTCTTATAACTTTAGAATTATATAAATCAACTCCCATTTTATTTAATATAATTGTATCTATATCAAAAGCAACAGCAGATCTTATAATAGTTCCTAAATTACCTGGATCTTGGATATTATCTAAAACTAAAATATGATTCCCTTGTATAATATCATTTTTCTTTTTACATATACCAATAATTTTAGCAGGATTATCTAATTCTGTTATATATTTTAATACATTCAAACTAACATAATTTGTTTTAACATCATACTTATTTGTAAGGCCTTCTAATATTAAAACTTCTTCTATTAAATTATTTTTAATTCCTTCTAAAACAAGATGTTCGCCTTCTACAATAAATTTATTATTTAGATCACGATATTTTTTCTGGTTTAATTTCTTAATTTCTTTTATATGATCATTATTAATTGATGTATATATCATTTACATTCCTCTTCCGTATTTACAATGTTTAATTTATAGTCATAGATTCTACCATTTTCAATTATTTCAACATAAGAGTTATCATAATCTATTTTTACTCTATCTTCTTGATTACATATATCTTTATCTATATATCCGTCTTTTAGTAATTTTCTTAAAGATAATTTATATGAAGTTTCAGAATTTAATTCATTACTTTTAGGAAATTCAGATGTTCCTTTTTTATCATTAAGCCATCTTTCTCCACTTGTTAAAAAACTTTGTTTTTGTGTTTCATAGGCTTTCAAACGCATGTTGTGAATAATATTATCAAAGATAACAAATCCAATTGTTCCAATTAATCCAAGTATTATTATTGTAGCTAGTAATTCAATTACCGTAAACCCTTTTTTCATAGAAACCTCTTTTCCTAATAAAATTATATCACATTCTTATATGATTAACTAGAGTTATTTTAACTTTTCTATTATATATTTTTTCATATTCTCTTTTGACATATTAAATACTACACCTAATTCTGTATATAAATAATCTTCAGCTTTATTAAAATAATTATCATCCTTTTCACTTATTTTCTTTTTATTAATGATTCTTTCTCTATTTCTTAAATATGTTGTTTTTATTATTTTTACTAAATCATTTAAATTTCCTGTATCGAGTAATCTTTTATATTCATTTTCTATTTGTTTATCATCTTCTATTATTTCTATACTTTTCATGTTATCAATTAATTTATTCGCATCCTCTAAACTTATAATATTTCTTAACATTTTAGAATTAACTGGTACACTTATTTTTAATGTTTTATCATTTAATGGTCTTAAAATATAATAATCAGTACCCTTTATATATTTTTCTTTTACATCTTCTATAAGACATACATCTCTTTCATAAACTATATATTTCATAAATCCTCCCATATATATTTTACATGTTTTTTAATTTTTTTGTAAGTTTTTTCGTTTTACTTCATATGATATTTTGGGAGGAAATATGAATTTTGATAGATTTTATAATTATAAAAGTTTAGAATTAAAAGATTATGGACCATATCCTTTTGTGTTTGATTTAGAAGAAATAACTGAAAAAAATAATTATTATAGAGTTGTTTTATGGACTGGTGAACATTTACAACTTACTTTAATGAGTATTCCTGTTAATAATGATATTGGTTTAGAAGTACATGATGTTGATCAATTTATTTACTTAGAAAAAGGTAAAGCTTTAGTTAGTATGGGATTTAGTAAAGATAATTTAAATATAAAAGAAGTAATAGATGATGGTTATGGTATTGTTATACCAGCTGGTACTTATCATAATGTTACAAATATGGGTAATAAAGATTTAAAATTATATTCAATTTATGCTCCTAGTAACCATAAGAAAAATGTTATTCAGAAAACAAAATTAGATAAAGAATAAAACAAGTGTAAAGTAATTTGTTTTATTTTTTATTTGTGCTATAATGTAGTTGGAGGGATTATGAAAAAATTAAGTATTGTTGTACCTTGTTACAACGAAGAAGAAGCTATACCTTATTTCTATGAAGAAATTAATAAGGTTAGTAAAGAAATGAAAAATGACTTTGAATTTATTTTTGTTAATGATGGTTCAAAGGATAAGACTATTGATATTGTAAAAGATTTGAGTAAAAAAGATAAGAGAGTTAAATATATTCATTTTTCAAGAAATTTCGGTAAGGAAGCTGCTATGCTTGCTGGACTAGAACTTTCTAGTGGTGATTATGTTACTATAATGGATGCTGATTTACAAGATCCACCTAGTCTTCTTCCGGAAATGGTTAGATTAATTGAAGAAGAAGATTATGATTGTGTTGGCACTAGAAGGGTTACTAGAAAAGGAGAACCACCTATTAGAAGTTTCTTTGCTAGAATGTTTTATAAAATTATTAATAAAATGTCTAAGGTTGAAATGGTTGATGGTGCCAGAGATTTTAGATTAATGACTAGACAAATGGTTAATTCAATATTAGAGTTAAAGGAATATAATAGATATTCTAAAGGATTATTTAGTTTTGTTGGTTATAATACTAAATGGCTTGAATATGAGAATGTTGAAAGAGTTGCTGGTGAAACTAAATGGTCATTTTGGAAGTTGTTTGCATATGCAATTGAGGGTATTGTAGCATTTACTACTACTCCACTTACTATTGCTGCTTTCATGGGAATGTTATTTTGTTTTGTTTCATTTATAATGATTATTGTTATAATTGTTAAAACTTTATGTTTTGGTGATCCTGTAAGTGGTTGGCCAAGCATGGCTTGTATTATATTCTTTGTAAGTGGTGTTCAATTATTCTGTATTGGTATCATTGGTGAATATTTATCTAAAACTTATTTAGAAACTAAAAAAAGACCTATTTATATTGTAAAAGAAACTAATATTAATAAGTAAAAAAAGAGAAAAATTTCTCTTTTTTTATGATGTTGGAGCAGTAATTAATTTTCCTTTAATTAAAATGTTAGGATAATTTGCAACCATTGTATCAACAATACTTTCATTCGAACTTGTATAATTGATAGTTATATGACCAGATTGAATATTAGAAAAACTTACATTATTTGTTCCGATATAATTAATTGTTGTAGTAAGTGATTTAAATTGAACATTTGTAATTATAGAGAGAGAGGAAGAGGAAAGATAAAACGTGCTAATATCAAGATTATTGATAGAAATGCACCCCTGAAACATATAACTCATATTTGTTACGTTTGATATATTAAAAATGCTTAAGTCCAAGCTTGTTAAGGATGAACAGCCAGAAAACATATTATACATACTTGTCACATTTGAGGTATTAAAACTACTTAAATCTAAGCTTGTTAAGGATGAACAACCACCAAACATACGTTGCATATTTGTTACATTAGATGTATTAAAACTACTTAAATCCAAATTTGTTAAAGATGAACAATTATAAAACATATCATCCATATATGTTACATTAGACGTATTAAAACTACTTAAATCAAGACTCGTTAAGGATAAACAACCATTAAACATATCACCCATATTCGTTACACTAGAAGTATTAAAACCATTTAAATCTAAACTTGTTAAGGATGAACAACCAACAAACATATACTCAACATGTGTTACATTTGATGTATTAAAATTACTTAAATCTAAATTTGTTAAGGATGAACAACTGTGAAACATATAACTCATATTTGTTACTTTTGAGGTATTGAAACCACTTAAATCTAATTTGACAATTTTATTTTCTAAACCATAACCATCATCTATTTGTTCATCTTCTTCATTAGCTAAAAGCATAATTCTAGATTCTGTATAACTACTTCTCCCACCAGCGCTGCCTGTTTGAATAGGCATAAACATTGCTTTCATACTTGTAGTATAGGATGTGTTAAAGTTATTATTAAAATTAAGAATTTCTAAGTTGTTAAAATTACTAAACATAAACGAACAATCAATAGGTGCAAATATTGGTGCTTCACTTACTATGTATAAATTATATAATGCTTCGGTAATATCAGTACTATCTTTTAATCCACTATCCACTAAATAAGCATATACTTTCTTCTTTTGTCCACTTATACCAGATACATCCCAACACATATTTGCATCATTACAAACATCTGGTAAATTACTTAAATCATTTCCAAAGTTAATCATTCTTATATAAGGTCTATAATCATCATTCCAAAACTCTGTGCCATTATAAGCATGTGTACTAGGTACATAACTTACCCCATTCTTCATCATAGCATATTCACTTATCTGTACTGCACTCACTCTAATATTTGCTTCTAAATTAGATACATTTATAAACTTACTATCTTCTATATCATCTATATATGGATTCCAGTACCAATATATAGTTAATGTTTCACTATTTGTTCCATTATTTTCTAAGAAACTATAATATTTATGTAATTCACTCTTATGATCTGATGTTGTATAAAACTTTAGGTTAGTTGGTAAATTAGTCCTTTCTATCTCTAAAGTTGCATATATATCTACTGTACTTCCACTTGCATCCATCGTAACAGTAAATTCTCCACTATCTCCTGGATTTATTTTACCCAAATCTATTACCTTATTATTCCATACGCTATTATCACTATCTCTTAAAACAAATACTGCATTACCAGTACTACCCTTTATACTTCCATTTACTACTATTCTATAATAAGCTATTGATCCGACCAATAGAATTACAATACATATTATAGATACCATAACTAAAATTAATTTTTTACTATTCTTCATACATTACATCCTTTCTTTATTTTTTTACTACTAAAAAATGGATCAGTATCTATGTATTTTCTCATCCCAATAAAGTTATCAACAAAAATTTTATTTTTTCTATTTTTTAGTAATACATGTATGTATGTATTAGTGCTTTCATGTTATCAACAAACCTTTCCTTACTCTATTAATTTTACTATACTTATTAACAAAATTCAATACTTTAAAAAAAATAATCATATTTTTATGATTATTCATTTACACAAACAAAAAATTATATAAATATACTTTTGCGACAAAAAATCAAAAAAACTAGAGTTTTGCTCTCTAGTCTAACTTTTTTCGTTTCCTGTTATGGTCGGAATCACCACTTTTTTCGTTTCCTGTTATGGTCGGAATCACCGCTTTTTTGATAGTGATATAAAATCACTAAAACAATAATACTATATTTATACCATTATGTCAATCTAAACATGAAAAAAACTAGAAAATCTAGTTTAATCCATTAATTGTTGTTCTAATACATCCAAAGGTTCAGTATCAATAACATCATTTGCTAAAGTATAATTAACATCTTTATACTTCTTACAACCAGTACCTGCAGGTATTAATTTACCAATTATAACATTCTCTTTCAAACCATTTAAATGATCTACCTTACCATGTATAGCAGCATCAGTTAAGATTCTTGTAGTTTCTTGGAATGATGCAGCAGATAAGAATGAATCAGTCTCAAGAGAAGCCTTAGTAATACCAAGTAATACAGGTCTACCAGTAGCTGGTACCTTACCCTCTAAGATAAAGTTTTTATTAGTATTAGTAAATTCATTGATATTTACCATAGTACCAGGTAAGAATAAAGTATCACCACTATTGATTATTTTGATTTTTGAAATCATCCTCTTAGCCATTATCTCAACGTGTTTATCACTTATATCAATACCCTGTGAACGATAAACCTTTTGAATCTCTAACAAAATATAATTTTGAACAGTAATAGGATCTGTTACAGTTAATAATTCCTTAGGTGAAATAGCACCATGTGTTAATCTTTGACCAGCTTTAACTTCTTCATTAACACTAACAGCAAGCTTAGCGCCATAATTAGAAGTATGTTCTCTCTTATCAGCATCATTAACAACAGTAATAACCCATTTACCACCATCATCCTCAATTTTAGTTACAACACCATTAATCTCAGAAATAGTAGCTTTTCCTTTAGGAATTCTAGCTTCAAACAATTCTTGAACACGAGGTAAACCTTGTGTAATATCATCTCCGCCAGCAACACCACCAGTATTAAAGTTTTTCATAGTAAGCTGAGTACCAGGTTCACCAATAGATTGAGCAGCCATAATACCAACTGCCTCACCAGTTTCAACAATTGAACCAGTAGCAAGGTTACGACCATAACACATACGACAAACACCATGATCTGATTTACAAGTTAAAACAGTACGAATTGAAATTTCTTCAATACCTGCCTTACAAATTTTATCAGCAAGTTGTTCAGTAATATATGTATTTCTTTCACAAATAATTTCTTTTGTAGTTGGATCAATAACATTCTTAGCAGTATATCTACCAGAAATACGTTCTTTAAATGATTCAACAACAGTACCATCATTTTCATTAACAAATGCACGAACAAGCATACCCTGATCAGTACCACAATCATCATCACGAACAATAATATCTTGTACAACATCAACAAGTCTTCTTGTTAAATAACCAGCATCCGCAGTCTTAAGGGCAGTATCAACCGCACCTTTACGAGTACCATGGGTTGAAATAAAGAACTCAGATATTGAAACACCCTCACTAAATGATGAAACAACCGGTATTTCTACTTGACCACCAGATGGGTTTGTAAATAATCCACGCATACCACACAACTGAGTATGAGAATTAATATCACCACGAGCCTTAGAATCCATCATTAAGTATATAGGATTTGGATTTGGATTATTCTTTAAATCATTCTCAACTGTTTCCTTTAATTCAGCTTGAATTTCAGCTTTAGCCTTTGTCCAAGTTTCAATTACCTTATTATATCTCTCTTCATCAGTTATTAAACCTCTCTTAAACTGTTTATTAATTGTATCAACAGTAGCTTGTGAAGATGCAATTATTTCAGGCTTTTTAACACTTTCTACAACATCACTAATAGCAATAGAAATACCAGAAAGTGCAGAATGTTTAAATCCTAAATCCTTTAATTTATCAAGCATAACTGAAGTTTCAGTAGTTGCATATCTCTTATATATTTGGGCGATTAATTTTCCCAAAACACCCTTATTAAATGCCTTAGTAATCTCCATATTCTCAATAGCTTCCTTAATATTAGTACCTCTACTTAAGAAGAACTTACTAGGAGTCATATTTTCAATATTTTCTGTACTACCCTCATTTATATATTGGTAACTATCAGGGAATATCTCATTAAAAATTATCTTACCAGCTGTAGTAACCAAATATTTATCCATATATTCCTCAGGGAATAATTTATGTTTAAATGATTTAGTAGGAACAGCAATTCTAGTATGTAAAGTAATCTCTCTTCTTTCATACGCCATAAGTACAGCATCAGGACTCTTAAATACTCTACCTTCACCTTCAAGACCTTTTTTCTCAATAGATAAATAGTAGTTACCTAAAACCATATCCTGTCCTGGTGTAACAATTGGTTTTCCATCTTTTGGAGATAGAATATTATTTGCACCTAACATCAAAATTCTAGCCTCTGCTTGTGCTTCTTCAGAAATTGGTAAGTGAACAGCCATTTGGTCACCATCGAAGTCAGCATTAAATGCCGTACAAACAAGTGGATGAAGTCTAATTACCTTACCACCAATTAATTTAGGTTCAAATGCCTGAATACCAAGTCTATGAAGTGTAGGAGCACGGTTTAACATAACAGGATGTTCTTTCATCTTTTCTTCAACAATGTCCCATACTCTAGGATCTTTATTATCAATCATTTTTTTAGCAGCTTTAATATTAGAAGCTAACTCTTTAGTTACTAAACCATTTATAACATGTGGTTTAAATAACTCAAGGGCCATATCTTTAGGAATACCACATTCGTACATCTTTAATGATGGACCAACTACGATAACAGATCTACCAGAATAGTCAACACGTTTACCTAATAAGTTTTGACGGAAACGACCTTGTTTACCTTTTAACATACTAGATAAAGACTTAAGTGGTCTATTACCAGCACCTGTTATATTTCTTCCTCTTCTACCATTATCAAATAAAGCATCAACAGCTTCTTGAAGCATACGTTTTTCATTTTGAATAATAATAGAAGGAGCACCTAATTCCATTAATTTTTTAAGTCTATTATTACGATTTATAACTCTTCTATATAAATCATTTAAATCAGAAGTTGCAAACCTACCACCATCAAGTTGTAACATTGGTCTTAAATCAGGAGGGATTACAGGTAAAGCATCAAGAATCATCCAAGATGGTTCATTTCCTGATTCTAAAAAGGCATTTAAAACATCTAATCTTTTAATTAATCTTACTCTCTTTTGACTAGCTGAATCTTTAATAGACGCTATTTCTTCTTTAATATTTTCAACTTCTTGTTTGATATCAACTTGCAAAAGTAATTCTTTAATTGCTTCAGCACCCATACCAACTCTAAATGAGTTACCATATTTTTCATAATAAGCTCTATATTCCTTATCTGAAATAGTTTGTTTTTTCTCAAGTGGAGCACTTCCTGGATCAAGTACAACATATGATACGAAGTATAAAACTTCTTCTAGATCTCTAGGTGACATATCAAGAACAAGACCCATTCTTGATGGCACACCTTTAAAGAACCAAATGTGAGAAACAGGAGTTGCAAGTTCAATGTGTCCCATTCTTTCACGTCTAACTTTAGCACGTGTTACTTCAACTCCACATTTATCACAAACGATATTTTTATATCTTAATCTTTTATATTTACCACAAGAACATTCAAAATCCTTAGTTGGACCAAATATTTTTTCACAGAACAAACCATCTCTTTCAGGTTTTAAAGTACGATAGTTAATTGTTTCTGCTTTTTTTACTTCGCCATAAGACCAAGCTCTTATTTTTTCTGGGGAAGCTATGGAAATTCTTATACCCTCAAAATCATTAACATCCATTATTCAATCTCCCCTTTCTCATAAGCATCCATAAAGTCATGTTCAATTGCCTCATCACTTAAATCATCATCAAAATCATCAAGTTCTTCTTCACTTTCATTAACTTCTAAATTATCATCTGATAAATTCAAGTCAATTACTTTATCGACTTCACTTTCTGGAGTGCCTGCATTAGTATCTTTATCTTCAAGTTCCTTAAGTTCATGATAATTACCATCTTCACCTAAAACAGTAATATCAAGTCCTAAAGCTTGGAATTCTTTTATTAAAACTCTAAAACTTTCCGGAACTCCTGACTTAGGTATTGGTTCACCCTTTACCAAAGCCTCATAAACTTTAACACGACCAACAACATCATCTGATTTAACAGTCATCATTTCTTGTAAAACGTTAGCAGCACCATAAGCATAAAGTGCCCAAACCTCCATTTCACCAAATCTCTGACCACCAAATTGAGCTTTTCCTCCTAATGGTTGTTGTGTAACCATACTATATGGTCCTGTTGAACGAGCATGTAATTTATCATCAACCATGTGATGAAGTTTAATCATATACATGACACCAACACTTATTCTATTATCATATGGTTCACCAGTTCTACCATTATATAAAACTGTTTTACCATCTTCATCTAATCCAGCTTCTTTTAAAGCATCAATTATTTCATTTCTAGTTGCGCCTTCAAATACTGGAGTTGAAACATAAATATTTAATTTTTCAGCTGCAGCACCTAAATGCATTTCTAGAATTTGTCCTAAGTTCATACGTGAAGGAACACCAAGTGGGTTAAGTAATATATCAACAGGTGTACCATCTGCTAAGTATGGCATATCTTCTTCAGGTAATATTAGTGATATAACACCTTTGTTACCATGACGACCAGCCATCTTATCACCAACTTGAATTTTACGTTTTTGTGCGATATAAACACGAACAATTTTAGAAACTCCAGGTGGCAATTCATCAGTATCATCTTTAGTAAATACTTTTACATCATGAACAATACCTTCTCCACCATGTGGTACTCTAAGTGAAGTATCCCTAACTTCTCTAGTTTTTTCACCAAAGATAGCATGTAATAATTTTTCTTCACTAGTAAGTTCAGCCATTCCTTTTGGAGTTACTTTACCAACTAAAATATCATCATCATGAACTTCTGTACCAATTCTAATAATTCCGTTTTCATCTAGATTACGTCTAGCATCATCACCAACATTAGGAATATCCCTTGTAAATTCTTCAGGTCCCAATTTAGTATCACGACATTCAATTTGGTAACTTTCAATATGTATTGATGTATAAACATCATCTTTAACTAATCTTTCATTTAGAATAACAGCATCTTCATAGTTATAGCCATCATAGTTCATGAAAGCAACAGTTACATTTTTACCAAGTGCAAGTTCACCTTTATTAGTACTTGGACCATCACCAATAACTTGGCCTCTTTTTACATCATCACCAACTCTAACAATTGGTTTTTGATGATAACAAGTACCATTATTAGATCTTTCAAAACCATTTAACCAATAAGTTTCTAAATTACCACTCATGTTTCTGATAACAATTTTTTTACCATCAACATAATCTACAATACCATCAGTATTAGATATTACAACAGTACCAGAATCACGAGCTGCAATAGCTTCAACACCTGTACCAACACGTGGTGCTTCTGTTGTGATAAGCGGTAATGCTTGACGTTGCATGTTCGCACCCATCAAGGCTCTTTTTCCATCATCGTGTTCCAAGAATGGTATTCCGCTTGTTGTAATAGAAACAACTTGTTGTGGTGAAACATCTATAAAATCAATTTTTTCTTTTTCGATAATAACGTTATCATCTCTATATCTAGCAGGTACACGAGAATCAGTAATAACACCATTATCATCAATATTAACAGTTGCTTGAGAAATATAATAATCCATTTCTTCGTCAGCAGTCATATAAACTATTTCATCCGTTAATTTGCAATTTTCTACTTTACGATATGGAGTCATAATAAATCCATAATCATTAACTCTAGCATAAGAAGCAAGTGAAGTAATTAAACCGATGTTTTGTCCTTCTGGAGATTCAATTGGACAAAGTCTTCCATAGTGTGATGGGTTTACATCACGTACATCCATGCCAGCTCTATCTCTTGCTAAACCACCAGGTCCTAAGCAAGTTAATCTTCTTTTATTTGTTAATTCAGCAATTGGATTAGTTTGATCCATAAACTGAGATAACTGACTACTACCAAAGAATTCTTTGATTGCAGCTGTTAGTGGTCTTATATTGATAAGTGTTTTCGGTGTTACTTCAGCTATATCTTGAGTACTCATTCTATCTCTGATAACTCTTTCAATTCTAGCTATACCAATTCTAAATTGGTTTTGTAGTAACTCACCTACTTGACGAACACGTCTATTTGATAAATGGTCTATTTCATCAAAATTACCAATTCCACCTAGTAAATTTAAATAATATGATACTGATGCATAAATATCAGAAATTGTTAATCTCTTAACAGTTAAAGTCTGATCGTTTCCAACAATTTTAACAATTTTAGTTGGATCATTTTTATCATACACTTTAACTACTTGTACATTACATACAGGTATAACTTCATCAAGTGCTGCATTGAAAGGAACTTCTTTTATTCCAAAACCAGCTTCTAAAGCATCTTTTAAAACATTTAAATTATCTTTAGTTATAACAGTTCCTTTTTCAAGCACAACTTCTTTATCTTTCTTGATATCTTCAGCTAAAGTACAGCCTAATATTCTTTCAATAACGTTTAATTTTTTATTGAATTTGTAACGTCCAACTTTTGCTAGATCATATCTAAATGAATCAAAGAATCTAGATACTAATTGGTTTTTAGCTGAATCAAGTGTACTTGGTTCACCTGGTCTTAATTTTGCATGAATATCAATAAGTGCTTCATCAGTATTTTTATTTACATCTTTTTCTATTGTTTTTAAAAGATAATCATTTTCTCCAAAAACACTTAATATTTCTTCATCATTTGATAAACCGATTGCTCTAAGTAAAGTTGTAACTGGTACTTTTCTTGTTCTATCAATTCGTACATAGATTACACCTCTTGTATCGGTTTCGTATTCAAGCCATGTACCTCTTGTGGGTATAACCTGACTTGTAATGCATACACGGCCGTTTTTGTCGACTTCACGACCAAAATATACACTTGGGGAACGAACAAGTTGCGATACTATTACACGTTCTGCTCCATTTATAACAAACGATCCACTATCTGTCATAATTGGCATATCGCCTAAGTATATTTCTTGTTCTTTTACTTCACCAGTTTCCTGGTTAAATAGTCTTACCTCGACTTTTAAAGGAGATGCATAAGTTGAGTATCTATCTTTACATTCCTTTATGTTATAACGTGGTGCTTCGAAGAAGAAATCGCCAAATTCAAGTACCAAATTTCCTGTAAAACTTTCCACAGGGAAAATATCCTCAAAAACTTCCTTGATTCCATCTGTCATAAACCAGTCATAAGATTTTTTTTGAATCTCTAATAGATTCGAAAGCTCAATTGAGTTTTTTGTTTTAGCATAGTTACGCCTTTCACGGTAATCACCATATTTTTTTACATTAAATGCCATTAATTCACCCCTATACTATGATTTAGACAATTTTTTAAAAAAGTTTAAAGTAATTGCTACCAATTTATAATTTTAGCAAACAAATGTCAAAGTGTCAATTATTTTGAACATAAAATTACAAAAAAACCTTTATTTTTAGTAATTATATTTACATTGTAGTATTTTTTTAGTTTTTCCACTAAACTTTTAGCACCTTGGTCTTTATTTACTACGATCCACAATTGACCGTTTTCATTTAAATACTCTTGAGCTTCAAATAATATTTTATGTAAAATTTCATTACCTACTCTTATTGGTGGATTGGATATTATATAGTCATATTTATTCGTTACGTTTTCATAAATATTGCTTTCAAAAACATTAGTTTTGACTTTATTTAGTTTACTGTTTTCTCGTGCCAATTCAATACTTCTTTTATTAATATCTAACATGTCAACTTCTAGATTTGTGATTTTAGAAACAACTATTCCTATACTTCCGTAACCACATCCAAAGTCTAATATTTTGCCATGCATATTTTCATAGTCTAAATTTTCAAGTAATGTTCTTGTTCCAAAATCCATTCCTTTTTTACTAAATACACCATTATCTGTATAAAAGTTAAAATCTGTATCTTTTATTTTTACTTTTATTATTTTTTTATCATGCTCAAGTTTTTCATTTGTAAAATAATGTCCCATATACTTTAAAAAGTCTATACGAAAAGTTTTTTTATTCGTATAGACTTAGTTGTTATTTAAGTTCGATTGTAGCTCCAGCTTCTTCGAATTTAGCTTTCATTTCATTAGCTTCATTAGCAGCAACTTTTTCTTTAATTACACCACCGTTATCAGCGATAGCTTTTGATTCGCCTAAACCTAAACCTGTGATTTCCTTAATTAATTTAATAACAGCAAGTTTATTAGCACCAGCAGCACTTAATACAACGTCAAATGCACTTGGTCCTTCTTCTTTTGCTTCAGCAGCAGGTGCAGCAGCAACTGCAACGGCACTTGGATCTACTCCATATGCTTCTTTCATAGCGTCTACTAATTCTTTGATTTCTAATATACTCATTTCATTTAATGATTCAATAAAAGCTTCTTTTGTTAATTTTGCCATATTCTTTTTTCCTCCTTTAATGACTAATTGTTTTCTTTTTGTTCAGCTAGCATGTCTAGTGCGATTGCTAAGTTACGTACAGTACCGATTAAGCCTGAAGCAACTTGAGTAAGTAATACTTCTCTTGATGGTATAGCAGCGTATTTCTTTAGAACTTCTAGATCAACTGGCTTTCCTTCAATTATTCCAACTTTAATTTCTAGAGCTGGACATTTTTTTGCGAATTCGCTTAAAATTTTAACTGGTGTTACTTCATCTTTACCAAATGCTATAGCTTTTGGACCGTTTAAGTTATCACCTAGGTCTAATTTTAAACTATCAATTGCTCTTTTTGTAAGTGTGTTTTTGTAAACTTTTAATTCAGCATCGTTTTCTTTTAATTGACGACGAAGTTTTGTCATTTCAGCAACACTCATGTTATCATATTCGAATAGTACTACTGAAGATGATTCATTTACTTTTTCAGCAATTTCATTTACAATTGATTGTTTCTTTTCAATTATTTTTGCATTTGCCATATTTCCTCCTATAATTTTAAAACTCTTCACCGAATAGACAGCAAAGAGTTTAGTATACTTACTTTCCTCGGTAGGATATTAAGCTTAAAGCACCCACTGTCTTCGGTTCAAACAAAATTATTTTAACATATTATTTTTTAAATGTCAAAGCTATTTGCGTTTATTTTAATACCAGGACCCATTGTTGATGAGATACTTATGTTTTGGATATAAGTTCCTTTTACAACAGATGGTTTTGTTTTAGCAATCATTCCTACGAATGCACTTAAGTTTTGAAGTAATTTATCTTCATCAAAAGATACTTTACCTACTAGTGCATGTATATTACCAAAACTATCTGTACGGTACTCTACACGTCCGCTTTTAACATCTTGAACAGCTTTTTTAACGTCAGTTGTAACTGTTCCTGTTTTAGGGTTTGGCATTAAACCTTTAGGTCCTAATACTTTACCTAATTTACCTAAAGCTGGCATCATATCTGGTGTTGCAATTAATGTATCAAAATCGAACCAATTTTCTTTTTCGATTTTTTCAAGCATATCTACATCACCAACGTAATCAGCACCTGCTTCACGAGCTTGGTCAGCGAAAACATTTTTAGCAATTACTAATACTTTTTTTGTTTTTCCTGATCCATTAGGTAGTACAAATGCACCTCTTAATTGTTGATCAGCTTTTTTTGTATCTAGATTTAATTTAATTGCTATTTCTACTGAAGAATCAAATTTAGTTGTAGATGTTTCTTTAACTAATTTTACTGCTTCTTCTTTTGTGTATAATTTAGTTTTGTCAACTTTCTTGCAAGCTTCTTCGTATTTGCGTCCTTTTTTCATATTCTAACCTCCTTATGTGGTATTTTGGGAAAATTTTTACTTGAAAAGCGGATTATTCAATCCTTCCACTTTAGAAGACTTATTCTTCTACTTTAACGCCCATGTTACGAGCAGTTCCAGCAACTATTTTCATAGCAGCTTCTAAATCATAACAGTTTAAATCAGGCATTTTAATTTCAGCGATTTGTTTTAACTGTTCTTTTGTTAAAGTACCAACTACTTCTTTTGATCCTTTAACGCCACCTTTCTTAAGTCCTAATGTTTTTTTGATTAAGAATGGTGTTGGTGGAGTTTTAATTACGAAATCGAAACTTCTATCATCATAAATAGATATTACAACTGGTAATATATCTCCCATTTTTTCTCTTGTTGCATCGTTGTATTTTGTACAAAAATCTTGCAAGTTAATTCCGGCTGGACCTAAAACTGTTCCAACTGGTGGAGCTGGTGTAGCTTTACCTGCAGGAATTTGTAATTTAACTTCTTTTACAATTTGTTTAGCCATAATCTTTTCCTCCTATATTTTTTTGTATGTGGTACAATCGACCATTTTGCATAATTTTATGCATTTTTTGCTTTGTTTCAAGCATTTCTCCCACTTGTCTATATAAAATATAGCGTAATAATAATAGCACATTCTATTTTTATTGTCTACACTTTACATCAAAATTCTTTAAATTTTTTCAATTTCTGTTAATTTTAATTCAACAGTTGTTTCTTGACCGAATAAATCAAGGGCTACTTCTAATTCTTGTTTTTCCATGTCAATGTTTTTGATTTTACCAACCATATTAGCAAATGGACCTGTTGTTACTTTTACCATTGTTCCAACTTCTAATTCATTTGCAATGTCTAATCTACTCATTCCCATGCTTCCTAGTATTTTATCTACTTCAGCTGGTGATAATGGGAATGGTTTAGCACCTTTACCACTTGATCCGATAAATCCTGTTACACCTGGTGTATTACGAACAATAAACCAAGCTTCATCAGTCATAACCATTTCAACTAATATATATCCAGGGAATATTTTTTTTAGTTTTTCTTTACCTTTTTCATCAATTACTTTTTCTTCTGGTACAACTACTCTAAATATATTATCTTCTAGTCCCATTGTATTTGCACGCATTAATAATTTTTCTTTTACTTTATTTTCGTGTCCAGAGTAAGTATTTACAACATACCATTCTTTATTCATATTAGTAACCTCTTACAAGAGTTTTTATTCCAGCGATTATCAAATCTAATAATCCAAAATAAAGCGCAAAGAATATTACTAATGATATAGTTGCTACTGAATATGTAATCATTTCTTTTTTATTAGGAAATCTTACTTTCTTCATTTCACTTTTAACTTCTTTTAAAAAACCCATAATTTTCTCCTTAAATTTTCGTATTTAAAAAGCACTTCGTTGTGCTACATAAATAATAGCACATTTTCCATTACTTCGTCAAGTTATTTTAAAGACTTTTCTTATATAATTGCTTATTTTTTTACGAAAATATCCAATTATATTTGTTTTAATGTTATTTTTGATTGATTAGTTGTTGCTGTTGCCTTCATGCCTTGAGCAATAGTTTCTGCCCCACTTACATAATTGATTATTACATAAGCATTAGCGTCTGTTAAGGCACCATCAAACACACTCGAATAACTAGTAATGTTTGTATTCATTATAGTAATTTCAGTTTGAAGTTTAGTACATTTGTAAAACATATAGCTAACATTTGTTACTTTCGAATTATTAAAACTGCTTAATTTTAAATTAGTTAAAGATGAACATTCAAAAAACATGCTGGTCATAATTTCAATGTTTGAAGTATTAAAACTACTCAAATCTAAACTTATTAATGATGAGCAATGACCAAACATTTGTGTAACAGTTGTTACCTTTGATGTATTAAAGTTATCTAAGTCCAAATCAATCAAAGATGAACAATCATAAAACATATAATCCATTTTTGTTGTATTTGAAGTATTAAAACTACTTAAATCTAAACTTATTAATGATGAACAATGGCCAAACATATACGTCATATATGTTACATTTGAGGTGTTAAAACTACTTAAATCTAAACTTGTTAATGATGAACATTTCCTAAACATACTATCCATATTTGTTACTTTCGATGTATTAAAGTTACTTAAATCTAAACCTGTTAAGAATGAGCAATAATAAAACATATTATTCATATCTGTTACTTTGGATGTGTTAAAACTACTTAAATTTAAATCAGTCAAAGATAAACAATCATAAAACATATAATACATATTTTTTACATTTGAGGTATTAAAATTACTTAAATTCAAATCCGTTAATGATAAACAATGGGAGAACATCCAATACATTTTCGTTACTTTTGAAGTGTTAAAATTATCATTAAAATTAATTTGTATTAAATTATCAAAATAACCGAATATAGAAGCACAATTAGATGGCGCAAATATTGGCACCTCACTTACTATGTATAAATTATATAAAGTCTTTTCTGTGGTTGTACTTGTACTACTATCTGTTTCGGATACTGTTAGACCACTATCTATTAAATAACCATATACTTTTTTATTTTGACTTGTATTATATGATATATCCCAACATAAATTTTCTTCTGTACAACTACTTGGTAAATTACTTAAATCATTACCAAAGCTAATCGTTCTTATATATGGTTTATAATTATCATTCCAAAATTCAGTACCACCATTAGCACTTGAATTACTATTATACCCATTCTTCATCATTGCATATTCACTTATTTGGACTGCACTTATACTAATATCAGCTGATAACTCTTTACCAATATACTTATTATCATCCTCATCATCATTAAAAGGATTCCAAAACCAATATATAGTAATAGTTTCACTCTTAGTACCACTTACTTCTAAAAAAGAATAATTTGTTTTAATTTCTGACTTATGATCAGGAGTACTATAAAACTTTAAACTATCAGGTAATACCTTTCTATCAATCTTTAAAGTTGCATACATATCAACAGTAGATCCCGTACTATCTAAAGTAATACTAAACTCTCCACTATCTCCAGGTAATAACTTACT
>CAKPJE010000004.1 GCA_934162555.1 uncultured Bacilli bacterium
CTAGTCCCATAGTTATCAACAAAAATTATATTTTTTTTATTTTTTAGTAATACATGTATGTATGTATTAGTGGTTTCATGTTATCAACAAACCTTTCCTTACTCTATCAATTTTACTACACTTATTAACAAATTACAACATTAAATTTTCAAATATTTTTTACTTGCCCTATAACTACCAATCATACCAACCAAAGCACCAACACCCAAAAGTACAAGCGAAGTATAATAAATAAACGGCATTGGTTTAATAAGTTTTAATATTGGTGAAAATAACTGACCATTTAATTTTTCATACATTGAAGCATAACCATAAAGAGTTATAAATATCGGAATAATTGAACCAATCAAACCAATAATAAGCCCCTCAAATATAAAAGGTATCTTAATATTCAAATTAGAAGCACCCACTAATCTCATAATCTCAATCTCTTTTCTCCTAGCAATTATAGCAATCTTAATAGTATTAGAAATCAAGAAAGCAGTTACTAAAATAAGTGCGACTACAATTATAATACTACCCTTTCTAATAGCATCAAATATATTAACCAAATCCCTTATAGCTTCCTTACCATATTGGACAAACTCAACCTCATCATAAACCTCTATCTTAGAAGCAATCTCATCAACCTTACGTAGATCCTTTACCTTAACAATATAAGTTGAAGACAAAGGATTGTTCGCATCCGTACGACCAGCTAAAATACTGGCAAGCGCCGAATCAGCATTCATCATTTCCTTCAAAACATCAGCTTTTGACTTAAAAACACAACTAGTAACACCATCAATATCATTAATCTTATTCTTAACATTACTAATATCATCATTGGTAGCATCCTTCTTCAAAAAAACAACAATTGACATATCAGACTCAATCAACTTTGTAAAATTATTAACATTATAAGTAAGAACAATTGAAATAGCAACAACAATCAATGTTATAGCTGTACAAAGTATAGAAGCCATTGATAAAGACAAATTTCTAAAAACACCCTTAAAAGCATCTCTAATATTACGACCAAATATTCTAACGTACTGCATTTTTATATGTTCCTTCCTTATAATCCTTTAAAATTCTACCCTCTTCCAAAAGAATAACCCTTTTCTTCATCTTCTCAACAATCCCAGTATCATGAGTAACCATAATTACAGTAGTTCCCCTCTTGTTAATCTCATCCAAAACATTCATTATCTCATAACTAGTATCCGGATCCAAATTTCCTGTCGGTTCATCACAAATCAAAATCTTTGGACCATTTACAATCGCACGAGCAATAGCAGTTCTCTGTTGTTCACCACCACTTATTTTCTCAGGATAACTCTTAGCTTTATTCTTTAAGCCAACTAACTCTAAAGCCTTAATAGTCTTATCATGGATTTCATCCTTTGATAAACCAAGAACCTCTAAAGCAAAAGCAACATTTTCATAAACAGTAGCATGAGGAAGTAACTTGAAATCCTGAAAAACAACACCAAGTTTTCTTCTAAGCTTATAAACCTTGTTATTCTTTAACCTAGCAACATCTATACCACCAATCATGATTTTACCACTCGTAGGCTTTTCCTCACGATATAACATCTTAATCAAAGTACTCTTACCACAACCAGTAGAACCAATAACAAAAACAAACTCTCCCTTTTCAATATCTAAACTCAAATCATTAACAGCTAAAACACCTGTCTTATACTTTTTATTTACATTCCTTATCTGTATAATATTCATTTCATCACCAACTCTTCAAATTATCATTTATAAAGTCATCAATATCTCCATCTAACACCTTATCAACATTAGGATTCTCCGTATTCGTACGATGATCCTTAACCAAAGTATATGGACACATTACATAACTCCTTATCTGGGATCCAAAATTAATATCTTTTATCTCTCCCTTTAAATTCTTCATCTCTTCATTTTTCTTCTCAAGTTCAATCTTATAAAGCTTACTCTTTAAAACCTCAAAAGCCTCTTCCTTATTTTGAATCTGACTTCTTTGATTTTGACAAGTAACAACAATTCCTGTCGGAAAATGGGTTATACGAACAGCAGAAGGTGTTGTATTAACACCCTGACCACCATGACCAGAAGCACAATAACAATCAATCCTAATATCAGAATCCTTTATCTCAATATCCACATTACCACTTTCAATTAATGGGACAACATCAACCGAAGCAAAAGAAGTATGTCTTCTAGCACCGCTATCAAAAGGCGATATACGAACTAACCTATGAATTCCCTTTTCACATTTCAAATAGCCATAAGCATATAAACCATGAACAATCATCGTCATACTCTTAATACCAGCTTCAAGACCTTCCTGTTCATCTATTACCTCACAAGTATAACCCTTTTTTTCACACCACCTAGTATACATTCTCTTAAGCATATTAGCCCAATCACAAGCCTCAGTACCACCTGCTCCCGCATGTATCTCTAAAATTGCATCATTCTCATCATGTTCATTATTAAGTAACAATTTAATCTCAAGAGCATCAAGCTTTTTACTTATATCATCCTTTTCTTGTTCTAACAAACTAAAAGTTTCTAAATCATTATTATCTCTTAACTCATTTAAAATATCTAAATTAATTAAAATATTATTTTTTAAATCTGAAGCCTCTTTTATTATATTCTTATTAGCATTTAACTCACTAATTACCTTGGCACTCTCTCTTCTATCATCCCAAAACCCATCTTCTAAAGTTCTAGCTTCCAACTCTTTTATCTTTTGATTACGCTTATCGAAGTCAAAGTAACCCCCATAATTCATTTATCTTAATAATATAGTCATTATATATATTTAATAATTCACTTACTTCCATATACAACCCTCCATATTAATTATAGCACAAATGATACACTAATAGCAACCATAGAAAAAATACTTTTGCAAGTATTATTTTTTCTTAGTAATGCGCTCCAAAAACAAAACTTTTTTAACTGCATCCTCTTCTTTTAAATTCTTAATCCTACAATCATATTCTAAATCAGCACTAATTTTTTTGACAATCTCATCCATATCTAAATCTTTATAATATTTATCAAAATAAGTACTATAGACATACGAAAATAAATTACCATCTAAATTAATATAACTAATTAAAGTATCTTTAACCTTTGAACCAACACTTTTCTTAACAAGTGCAACCGAAGTCTTTAAATCATCGTTATATTTAAAATCACCTATATAATCATAAACATGTGATATTTCCCTATGATTTTCCATTAAAGCCATTGTTCCATTCATATATGTAACAACACTTTTAGTATTACTAACTTTTTTAAACTTTACAATTACTTTTCCCATAACTACTTACCTCTATAATTCTGCGCTACCATTACCATATCCTCTGATAATTGATTTATTCTCTCCATTATTCTTTTAGATTTTAATTTATTAACCCCACTCTTACTCGTACTTAAATGTTCCTCTAACATATCTAAACTTAAATTAGAAGTAAAAAATGTTGGTAAATCTGCTTCCATTCTTACATTTAAAATTGGACACAAAATCTCATCTCGGCCCCAATCAGTTAAGTTTTCAGCCCCAATATCATCAATCAATAAAAGCGGTGTTTTACTCACTGAATCCATCAAATTACTATATTCACCAGTATTAAAAGCTCCCTTTAATTCACTTAAAAAGTATGGCCAAAATACTATTACACTTTTTATATCCTTTTTAGCAAGTTCATTAAACATAGCCGCAATTAAATATGATTTTCCAGAACCAAAATTACCACTTAAATATAAACCCCTTTTTTTATTTGGATAATTCTTTATAAAATCATTTAACCATTTAATACAAGCAAATCTATTTTTATCATCCGTATAAATATCTTTCATTCGAGCATTCTTTAAATATGAATTCGCACCCACTAATCTTACATTAGCGCTATACTTATTTTCTTCTCTTATTTTAGTCAAATACTTACAAGCTTTATATCCAATTTCAATATGACCATCAACATTAATTGGTAAATAAGCATATCCCTTTACTTTATTTTTACACTCCATTAAATTTTTACATTTTAAACAATTAGAATACTCATAAGAACACTCAATTAAAGTAGTTGTATAATTTTTTAATACATTATCAGATATTTTTAATTCTTTAACCATTTTAGCAAAATCAGGATCTTTTAAAGCTTTCTTATATTCATCATCCAAATCAATATAAGGACCATTCATTTTTCTTAAAAATTCTTCATCTAACTTAAGCATACTAACTAAACTCCTTTAATAAATCATCTATATCTTTCTTCTCTTCTTCACTAGCAGACACAGATTCAACTTTTTGATCAAACCAAGTAGGTTCAGAAGAAACCCTAGTTTTTGGTTTTCTCTTATTATTCTCACTACGAGCAATCTTAATGGCATCATCAACAGTCATAATTTTTGATCTTTTCCACTGAGATGCAATAGCATCTATATAATTTATATTTAATTTATTATTAGTTGTTTTTAAAACAAAATCAAGCAAAACATTTATAACACCTGGTGTTAAATCTATATCAACTGCTAAATGTTCTAAAACCTTTAAATCAGTTTTTGAAGGTTTAGTCCCAATCTTAGAAGCCAAAAAATTATAAGGACTTGTAGTTTCAAACATATATATTAGCTGAGCCATTTTTGTATTATCACCAATTGGCTTTCTTAAATATTCTGGTTGACATTTAAATATTATATTAGGCAACTTACCACTATTTTGAAAAGTATAATATTTCCTAGCATTTTCCCTGATTTTTTCTTTATCAATAGCATTTTTTTCATTTAATGATTCTTTAATTACTTCGCTCATTGTTTCTAAATTAAAATCATAAATAAATGCTAGTTTTAATAATAATTCTCTTACCCCTTTATTCACACTTCTTAAATTAAGCATTTCGCTTGGTATAGATGCTAGACATACTTCTAAATCAAAACCAATATCAAATGCTAAATTATTTGTACTTCTTGCTCTTAAATCAAGTGTACTATAATCTTTTTCTACATTACTAACCATAAATACATCTGAAAAAGATGATGTTACTTCTTTGTATTCTTTTAAACTAACAGATGGTATTTTAAAACTTTTTACAATTATATCATATTCTCTTTTGCCAATATTACTTAATAACAATGTTGATAAAATAGGATTTGCAAAAAAATCATTTGGGTATAAAGGAGAATATAGTTCATATATATAAGAATTAATACTATCTTCTTTTACATATGTTCTAATTAGTCCAACTGCTTCTAATTTAGCTTTTGCAAGTACAAATCCATCAATACTAAATCCAAGTAAATTCATTAAATAATGATGGGTATATTCTTCACTCGTAAACTCCATTTTATCTAATTCTGACCACAAATTAAAATATAAACTAACAGCATCTGATCCAATTATTGGTTGATAAAGTCGCATCAATAATTTTCTATCTTGGTCATTAAAAATAGTTTTGTTGATGACAATAAATTTGTCAGCTGGTAAAATTGTACTTTTCATCTAAACCACCTAGAAATATATTACCACACTTTTAATCATAATAACAAGAAAAAAAGCAATTATTTGCTTTTTTCTCCATAATTAGAACCACCTACTGCAAAATATTCTAAATATATTTTATCATCAATTATTTCATAATGTGTAGTAGAATAAGTTTCTTCGTTTATTTCCTTGTACATTAACCAATCGTGATCAGTATAATAATTGTATATTCTTGTCATTTCCTCTGATGAAACAGTTAAAATTGTATCTTCAAAATAAAAAATGTAATTTCCCCTAGACATTTTCCACAATCCTTGAATTTTATTTTCATTTATACTTTTTCCATTACTTTTTTGAATATTTATTGTAACATAAGTTGTTATAAAACTTACAAAAATGGTTGCTAAAAAATATAATATTACTTTTTTCATATATTATCTATAACTCAACGTTATGATATACATTTGATACATCATCAACTTCATCAAATAAATTTAATGCTCTTTGGAAAAGTTCTAAATCTTCCCCAGACAATTTTACTTTTTCTTTAGATAAATATGCAACTTCATCAATATCAAAAGTTATATCTTTTTTATAACTACTAATAGCATCTTTTATTTTATTAATATCATTTGGATTACCATAAACAATAACTTCTTCGCCATCATTTTCGATATCAATAAATGGTACATCAGCATTTATTAAAGCCTCCATTGCTTCATCTAATGATAACCCTTTAAAACCAACAACTGATAGATTGTCATACATATAAGCAACACTACCCATTGCTCCCATTTTTAAATGACTTTTATTAATAACTGCACGAACCTCGCTAACACTTCTATTAACATTATCTGTTAAACATTCAACAAGCATTGTTGATCCCGCTGGACCAAACACTTCATATGTTAAAACTTCATAATTTTCCGGTGATCCACTATTAACTTTATCAATAGCTCTTTTTATAACATCACTTGGTACTTGTTCCTTTTTTGCTTTTTCAATTAATCTTTTTAAACTAGGGTTTCCCTCAGGAGTAACCCCTCCATTTTTAGCAGCTAAATATATTTCTTTAGCATACATACCATATAATTTTCCTCTTGCAGCACCTGTTTTTGCTTTAGCAGCTGCTATATTTGGGAATCTTCCCATATTTTCTACCTCCTAAACATAAAAATCTTTTACTTTTTTTAATTCTAATCCCTTTTTATTCATTACTGTTTTATAAAATGATCTTACAATATTATTGTCTTTGTATTTAGGGTAACATTCTATTTCAACAGTTGTGTGTTCATCATAGCTAAATTTAATTTTATCGCTAATCATTTCCCCACATTTAACATACAAATTATAATCTCCATTTTTTAGATCATATAATAGGGTATCATCATTTTTTATTTCACCTAATTTAATATCATTTAAAAATATTTCAAATGGTATATTCATATCCGCCAATTTATTCAACCTTTTTATTCTAAGCATTTTTTGCACTCTTTTCTAAAGCTTCTCTAGCAGCTTCTTGTTCTGCTTTCTTTTTACTATTTCCAATACCTGTACCATATAAAATCCCATCTATTCTAACTTCAACTTCAAAAGTTCGATCATGAGCAGGACCTTCTTCTCTAATGATAACATACTCTAAACTTTTTTTATCTGTTTGGACAAGTTCTTGTAATTTAGTTTTATAATCATGGAAAAATTCATAATTGTTATTAATATGTTTTATAATTTTTTCGTTTAAATAATTACTTGTAAATTCTAATCCTTTGTCTAAATACATCGCACCTATAAATGCTTCAAATATATCAGCCACAATAGCTTTTCTATACTTCCCACCGTGTTCTCTTTCACCATGACCAAGTCTTAAATATTCATTTAAACCTAATTTAAGTGAATACTCATACAAAGCATCTTCACAAACATAACTTGACCTAAGCTTTGTCATAGTACCCTCTTCATAATCGGTTTTTTTATACAAATATTCACTCATAATAAGTTCTAAAACAGCATCTCCTAAATATTCAAGTCTTTCATAGCTATTGACATTTTTTTCATTAGCATACGAAGTATGGGTAAATGCCTCCAGATATAAATTCTCATTTTTAGTTTCTATTCCTAAACTTTCAAACATCTTCTCACCTCTTCATATATATTGTACACGATTTTTTATTACTTTACAATTGCCATTTACTTTTTTTATATAAAATGATACAATAATTTAGGTGATTATATGAAAAAAATAATAATTTTTTTAATTGTTTTGTGTACTTTAACGGGATGTCTTAAGAGAGATACAATGGAAGGAATTGAAATATATACAACTGTTTACCCTCTTGAATATATAACTAATAGATTATATGGTAATAATAGTACTGTAAGGAGTATTTATCCGAATGGAGTTAATCCGTTTACTTATCCTAGTTTAACTGAAAAGCAATTATCTGATTATAGTGCTGCTAGTCTTTATATTTTTAATGGTTTAACTGCAGAAAAAGATTATGTTGTTCCTCTTTTTAACCATAATAAAGATTTAAAAATTATCAATGCTTCTTTGAGTATGAAAACAAGTTATGGAAATGAAGAATTATGGCTTGATCCCTCAAATTTCTTGCAATTAACTCAAAATATTAGAAATGGTTTTGAAGAATATATTAGTAATTATTATTTACTTGAAGAGATAAAGAAAAACTATGAGGATTTAAAACTTGAAGTTTCTAAATTGGATGCTAATTTAACGGTAATTGGTTCAAATGCCGATTTTAATACAATTGTTGTTACTGATGATTTATTCCTTTTCTTAAAAAAATATAATATTAATGTTATATCATTAGATAAAGATAGTTTAACTAATAAAACATTAAATGATGTTAAATCACTTATGGGTGAAGAAAAAATAAGTTATATTTTTACAAAGAAAGATGAAGAGTTAAGTGATGAGATAAAATCTTTAGTAGATGAATATAAGGTTGAAGTTGTTTATATTCATACCCTTGCTAATTTAACTAATGAAGAAAAAGAAAATGGTTCAACTTATTTAACTATAATGAATGAAAATATTGAAAAATTAAAAAATGAGTTATATAATTAACTCGTTTTTATTGACATCTAAAAAAAAATAATGTAAAATTATATTCGTGGTGTTGGAGTAGTACTCAAGAGGCTGAAGAGGCGCCCCTGCTAAGGGTGTAGACCGGGCAACTGGTGCGAGGGTTCAAATCCCTCCTGCTCCGCCATTTTTTTAATAGTAAATATTATTTGTTATAATAAATATATTTATATTGACCAAAAAAACTATCTTAAATTAGATAGTTTCTTTTTCTATAAAATTTTAAATAAAAAAAGCAAAGAAATTTAACCTTTTAAAATATAAGCATGCTAGTAATTCAGCAATACCTATATTTTAAACTAAATGTTCATAATTATTATATATCACCTATAAAAATTATGTTGTTTATTCTTTTAAAAGCAACAAAAAAGATAAATAACACCCTCGCAAAAACGTTTATTTATCTTTGTAAAAAATAATCTTATATAGATTAACAAAAGGCTTTAAGTCCCTTTGTTACTCCATTATATAATAAAAATAGAAAGATTGTCAAGACCTAATGACAAATCAATTTACAATAAAAATTTTATAAATAAAGGGGATGAAAAATGGCAATACTAATAATAATACTTGGCATATGGTGCGCTCTTTGTGAATTTGCAAAAAAGAGAAAATAAAGTGCTATATTAAAAGTGCTACCTTAATAGCACTTTTTTTAAAAATACAAGAATGCAACTATTAAATATGAGCATAATAGCGCACATACAATTATTTGATAATTATTTATCTTTTTGTCTTTAAATAGTCCTAATAACAAACCAAAATATGTAATATAAATTAAAGGCATACTCGTTAAAGTTGTATTAAAAACAATATTTGGAATAAATAAGCATATAAAATAAAAAACAAAAATAGGATTAAATATTAAAGAGAGAACTAATGAAACAATAAAAAATATTGTATATATTAAGCTACCAGAACTTACATATAAAGGTAATGATGAAATAAAGTTCATCTCTTTAAATAAAGAAATATATATAAACATCAAAGCATAAAGGAATATACTTGTAAAATCTACTTTTTCAATTTTTTTATTTTTATATATCCCAATCAATAAACATAATAATGTAAGTATACCACTTAAATATTTTATTTTAAGAACTGAAGATACAATAAGTAAAAATATCATTATCAAAAATAAATATATATTAAATTTATCCTTAATCTGAATCTCCACTGCATTTCCCATAAATTCTTCATCTTTTATAGATAAACTTACAATAAAAAGTTCAATAAAGAAAAGCGCCAGAAAAATTATATATATACCTATTCTACTATCATAGAAAAAGAAATCTAAAAAATTCATTTTCAAATAAGAAGAAATAATAATATTTTCTGTTGAACCAATCAAAGTACTCATACTACCAAGTATAGAAGAAACAATTATAGACTCCATTAATAATTTAGATTTTACATTATTCCTTTTAATAATTTCCTCTATATAAGGAATTAGAAAAGCAATCAAAACATAATTATTAACCATTCCTGAAACTATAAAAGTTAATACACAAAGTGAAATAATTAATTTTTTATATGTAGTTACTCTCTCAACAATTAAATTAATTAAATAGTTTAATAAATTAGTTTTTATAAAAATTTTACTCAATCCATAAGTAGAAAATAAAACCATCAAAGAATTAATATCAATACTTTGTAATATATTAATATTAAAATAATTATTTAATACTAAATAAATTATTCCTGATAATAAAACAATTATTGCAAGTATTTTATTTTTTATTAAAGCCGCTATACCATATATGGTAACCATAATAGTTTCATACATATTTCACCTAAACTATTTTCCCAATTAAACCAAATGAAATAATCATCATAATAATACTTGCCATAAAAACACCAAGGAGAATTGATAAAAAAGCTTTTTTCTTATTCATATCCAATAAACTTGCAATCAAAGCACCTGTCCAAGCACCAGTGCCAGGAAGTGGAATGCCAACAAATATAACTAATCCCCAAAATCCATATTTTTCAATTGAAGATTTATTTTTTGTAACTTTTTTATCTAACCAATCAGTAATCTTTTTAAAACACTTTTTAGTTCTCATCCAATTTATTATTTTTTTTATAAACCACAAAATAAGAGGTATCGGTAATACATTTCCTATTATACTTATTATATAACTTTGCCAAGGATCTAGTTTTAAAAGTGATGCTGCTATTAAACCTCCTCTTAATTCTAGAATTGGCATCAATGATATAATAAAAACAATTAACTGTTTACCACCTATTAGTGTACTACCACCAAATAATCCAACTATTCCTTCAACAATTTTATTTACCATACTTCTTCTCTCCTCTACTATCTATAATATCATATTTATATATATTTGAAAAGAAAAAAAATGTGCAAAACACATTTTTATCTTATATTTATCTAAAGTGAGTTTTCTAGGATAAAACCCAGTTTCAAAGTGGGCATTACATTGTAAACTTTAGGATTCTCAGTATAAAGCATTGAGCGTTCAACACCGTTTACAAATTAAATTCCCAATGTCATATTTTGTAGATTTATTATAATAACTCTACCTTTAGACAATCTAATTGTACCATATTATAGATGTATAAGCAACTACTTTTTTGAAACTTTACACTACAAATTTCTATTTTTATCAAAAAAGGTATTGGCAATTATAAAAAATGTGCTATAATATTAATGCAAGTGATTTATGTCTTGTTAGCTCAGTTGGTAGAGCAACTGACTCTTAATCAGTGGGTCTAGGGTTCGAGTCCCTAACAAGACACCATTTTAGATACTAAAGTCTTATAATTTAAGGCTTTTTTATGTTCTACATATTACAATATAATATTATAAAAATATTACTTTTCTATTTTTTTATTAAAACATCTTGCCAAATAAAAATGTTTATGTTATAGTAATTAAGTCGTTTGGGAATATATTTATTCTAAAAACGAATAAAAATATGATTTTTTGAATATTTTTATTAAAAAGTATTGCAATATTTTAAAAAATATTATATACTTAAGTAGCACGTGGGCTTATAGCTCAGTTGGTTAGAGCGCTCGTCTGATAAGCGGGAGGTCGAAGGTTCAAATCCTTCTGGGCCCACCAATTTATAAGTGCCTCAATAGCTCAGTCGGTTAGAGCATTTGACTGTTAATCAAAGGGTCGTAGGTTCGAGTCCTACTTGGGGCGCCATTTTTATTTTTTTTGGCCAGTTGGTGAAGTGGCTTAACACACTGCCCTTTCACGGCAGCATTCATGGGTCCGAATCCCATACTGGTCACCATTTTTTTATTGCAGATGTAGTACAACGGTTAGTATATGGCCTTGCCAAGGCTAGGATGCCGGTTCGATTCCGGTCATTTGCTCCATATTGTAATTATTCCCTTGTTTTACAAGGGTTTCATTATATATAGGCAAATTAATTTCTTGATTATTTCTTGAAGTTAAATTATTTAAGGTATTAATGGCTTTCTCTTCATCAAGAGGGATAAGGTGAGAATAAACTTTTAAAGTCATTGATATATCAGAATGTCCTAATCGTTTTGAAATGACTGAGATTGGGATATTCCACGATAATAGTAAGGATGCATGACTATGTCTAAAGTCGTGTATTCTTATTTTTTTTACTTTTGCTTTCTCATAATAGTCTTTCTTTGATTTTATTGTAGTTCTTGCCAATTTTCTTTGTTTTCTTTTTATTCTTTTTTCATATTTAATATGTATTTATTGTTATCATAGACTATTTCATCTAATAAAGTTAATAGCTTTTTATCCCTATATCTAATCCTATACGTCTTCTAGTAAATAACAATATGTTTTTTTATTTATAAATATTTTGAAAAGTGATTTAAACATCTTACATTTTTAGTATAATTTTTTGTATGACTTCCCTATTGTATAAAAAAATGATTCACTGAAAATAGTGAGTCATTTTTATTTATTAATAGAAAAAATTGTAATTAATTCTTTTTGAATATTATATATATCTTCATAAAGAAAATCTAACATTTCTGATTCTGATATATTACTGTTACTAACATAGTCTTTTACAGATAAAACACTTGGTATTTTTAAAGATTCTTCTTTTAATTTTATCAATTCAGAAATAATAATTAATTCATTACTTATTTGATTCCTTTTTTCATCTATTGATAAGTTTGAAAATGCTTTTTTAAATTCTTCTGTCATTATCTACTCATTCCCCCAATAAAAGTATCTTGGGTTATTTCAGAAACCATTTGTTGCATATCCCGGGTGTTTTGATTAGTTTGTTTCATTGCATTAATTTGTTGTTCTCTTACAGAAACATCTAATTGTCTTTGCTTATCTCTTTCTTCAGTAAAAACTCTTTTTGCCTCTTCATCAGTTTTTGTTTCGCTAATTTGTTGAATTCCACTTTTTATTTGTTCTAATTTATCAAAATATGATGTATCATATGCTCCTGCATTTACCAACAGATCTTTATCTTTTAAATATCTATCAATTACTTTTGGTACTTGTTCAATAAATACTGGATGATCTTGCCCAGTTAGTTCTTTATATCTTGCATTTAATTTAACAGCTGACATTGGATCATTGAATGAATAATGTACAACGCCATCAATTAACACAGGTTGCCCATTGTAATATTTTAGTAATGAAGAAATATCATCTAAACTGGCTTCTTGTGGATTTAATAGAATTTCACTTGCTCTATTTAAAACATGATTATGATTTTCTATAGCCATATTATTGTTTCTTAATTGTTCATAAACTGTAGGATTACCATTAACACTTATTCCTTGATCTTCTTTAATTTTTTCATCTAAAATTTGTTGTTGTGCTTTTACAAATGTTGGATGGTCTTGCCCAGTTAATTCTTTATACCTTGCATTTAAAGATGCACCCTGTAATACATTTGGTCTAAAATGATATTGCATTCCATCAACTAATACAGAGCCTTGATCATAATGATCTAATATGTCTTTAACATCTTCTAAACTAGCCTTTGACATATCAAATTTTAATTTATCAAATTTATCAATATAACTTCCTTTTTTACTTAAAAGAATACTAATTCCAAGTCCTTCTCCAGTTAAATTATTTTTTAATCTTTGATATATTGTTGGTTTTCCATCAACACTTATTCTTTGACCAGATTTAATAAGACCATCTAATACTTTTGCTTGTTCACTTATAAATGTAGGATGATCTTGACCTGTGAGTTGTTTATATCTCTCATTTAAGCAAGCTGCATCAAGTGGATCAATGTCACAATGATAATTCACTCCATTTACCATTATTGCTCCTTGATTATAGTGATCTAAAATATTTTTAACATCCTCTAAACTAGCTTTTGACATATCATACTTTATTTCTTGAAATTTTTTATAAAAATCTACACTTTGTTCATTACTATTATTCATATACTACCTCCACATATATTATAACATTCTTTTAAAACAAATCATCAATTTTGTGTAAAGTTATTAATTCTTTTACACCTTTTCAATATTTGCAGTATTATTATTTTAATAATTAGTTGTTTATTAATTTTTACTATTAGGAGTTTCAAATCCGACTGGTTCGTATTCTATGAATATCTTACCCCTTGCATTTAATTTTCTAAATACATGGCCATCTTTCAATTTATTTTTAATCCATTCTTTTTTTCTATCGACACCTTCTTGATGCTTTTTATCACCAATCGCACAACAAATATGTTCTTCATCAACATTCTCTAATGTTAAATTTATATATTCATTCATTTTACACCCTCTAATGATTTTATCCCATTCATAATTATTTTAAGTGATAAATCAAAACTTTCCTTAATTGATATTGGATTTCCAAATGCATTATTGTTTACAAGTAATGCAAATCCTTCTAAAAAACTTCTTAATGTTCTTATAATATGATTTACATTTTCATCTGTTATATTTAATAGTCTCATTATTTTAAATACTATAGTAAATAATTTTGCTGTAACCTTTTCTTTATTTTCATATTTGTTATACCATAACATTGCTGTAAAAACTCCTTTATTATTTATCGCATAATCATAGAAAACATTACACATATTTTCTAAAGCTTCATATCCAGTTACACCTATAACTGAATCAATCATTTGCTCTTCCATTTGTTTCCACCCATAAATCATAAGTCTTTGTTTTATTTCGTCAAGACTTTTAACATGATTATATAATGATGGTGATTTAATATTTAACTCATCAGCTATCATTTTTAAAGATAAATTATCAAGCCCAACTTTATTGACAATTAAAACTGCAGCTTCAATAATTTTTTCATCATTAATGCTATTTTTTGACATATATCCTCCTACTAATCACATTTATATTATAACTAATTTAATTAGTTTAGCCAATAAAAAAGATATAATGCAATATCTTAAATATAAATTGTTTATCTATCAGATTTAAAAGAACTATTTTTTAATAGTATTCTGCCATAATAAAAAGAAGCCTAAGCTTCTTTTTCTAATGCTTTAGCATCATCAACTTGTTTTAAACCCAAATTTATAAAATAAATTATTACTAACCAAGCAAATATTGTTAATACTATTTGAAGTAAACAATAAGGGGTATTTATTGGCATATCCCATACACCATGAAGTACAATCGGAATTAAACAAATAAGTAAAAATCTCTTATCATTCAAATGCTTTTTATCAAGCTTATCAAATCCCTTTACATACATAAGTGCAGCACCCTCAATAGCAGCCCAAGCAACATGTCCACCTGGTGCTAGAAAACCACGAATTATCATGGTTTGTAGCATAGTAGCAACGCCACCATTTAAGCCATAGCGCAATATGTAACCAGCTGTTTCAAAAGCCGCGAATCCAGCACCGACTGCAGCACCTACTAATAAACCATTTAATATATAATTACTTCTTTTACTTTTAAATAGGAATATTGCAACTATTGCTGCTTTGGCAACCTCTTCAATTAAACCAACCATCATTGCTCCAAAATAAGTAGATATATCCGTATTAAAATCTAATGAAAAGAAAAGTATAGCTAAAATTAAACTTAATCCTCCACCTAAAATAAAATATTTCATAACCTTATAAAAAGGAATATTTCTAAACACATTAATTTCAAAAAAGAATATTAAGATTGTAACAGGAACAGCAAAAGCTGCTAGCATTATCATAGCTGGTAAAAAGTTCATATTTCCATAATTTATAAAACCAATTCTAACAGGTATATACGCAATTATAAAAAATACTAAAATTCTAAAATAAACCCAAGCTGTAGCTTTTTTTGGATCAATATCCTTTAAAGCAGGAGTTGTCTTAGAACCACCACAAATAAATACATCATCTAGTTCTTTCTCCGAATGTTTACTAAAAGTATTTTTAAACAAATCCTTAAAAGTTACATAACTTTTACTCCTTGCCCCAGTTATTTTATCTAGATTTTCATTTATAATATTTTGAGCATTTTTCTTCTGAAGTGGAAAACCACATTCTGGACAAACACTATCACTTGCATCAACAACTACTCCACATTCTGGACATATTTTATTTTCATTTTTATATCCACAATTTGGACATTCCTTAGCTGTACTAGAAATTTTTTTACCGCACTCTTTACATTTTACTAAAGCCATATTAACTTACCTCCTTCAAAGACTCTATTATAATTCTTGAAACATTATTTATCTCATCTGTATTTACATTTTCTTCCTTAGTCGTAACCAAATACATACTCTTATCAACTAAAAAAGCATATCTGTTATCAATTACTAAATGACCATTTGATGTATAGGCAAACTGCATCCCATATGCATACTTATTACCCAAATATGCACTAATTAAACCAATAGTTATAGTAGCATCACTATACTCCTTACCAATTTCAGTAGTAAGCTCACTCAAAAGGACTTCCGGACTACTATATCCCTTATATTTTTCTATCATAATATATGGAATTAAAGCCCCTTTAGCATCTATATTTTTAGCAACATAAATACTACCACTCTTATCAATATACACCTTATAATCAGTTGGAAATTCAAAAAACTTACCATTTTGGTTAAACTCATAATAACCATTAGCATTCGGTTTTAAATTACTATTAGGATCTTTTTTCTTGAAATTATTAAAGAAAAGAAAACCTATCCCAATTAAAACAACTAATACTACAATTAAATATTTATTATCCCACTTAAATCCATTACCAATATTTTTTTCTTGAACATCCTTTAAAACATACCCACAATGAGGACAACTTTCAGCTCTATCACTAACACTCTTATCACATTCTGGACATTTTATCAAAGCCATATATATCACTCTCTTTCTAAAAATATTGTATCAAATTTATAACTAAAAGTCATTAATTTGTCTATACTTTACAAAAATTGACACAATCAAAATAAATGGTACAACTATTGAAATATGATAATAGTACTTTAATAACCTTTTAAAATTAAAGCCTTTTCAATTTCATCAATTCGATCAAACAAATTATTTACATAAATCATCAAAAATATCTGTGGTCTTCTAAATAAATTTTTTAAACTAAAATCAAAACCCTTATTTTTTAAAGCAATCCTTATAACTCTAGCATCATTTGTAAGTATCGGAATAAAAGTTAAAGCAATCGCTAAAATTAAAGATAAATCATCAATATTAATCCTAAATATTTTAAGTGGCCAAAATAAAATTCTAAGTGCCTCTCTTATCTTTGAAGAATCAAAATAATAACCAATTATATAAGTATAATCTATTATAAGAAATAACCTCAAACTAATTAAAAAAGAAGAAAAAAAAGATTCAAATAATAAATTACATAAAAATATAAATATGACAAAAATAATATTTTTTAATAAAAATTTAACTCTTTTAAAATTATTAACCCTAAAAATAAATCCCATTATTATATTAAATATAAATAAAAACAACAATATTTTTATATCAGTAATAAAAAATAAAACAAAACTATAAGCAAAAAATGATAATAAAATTAAAAAACTAACCATTTAATTTATCAAGTATCCTTTCTTCACTTATTTCATCAATATTTAAAAGAAAAGCAATCTTAAATATAAAAGGAATCTCTAAATGATGTTTTACAAAAATAGAATGATTTTTTATAAGATCTAAAATAGAATACTTATAAACCTTTTTTTCATCAATTATTATAATATCATCAGCATATATTAATTCCTCCAAATTATTAGTAACAAAAATTATTCCCATATCTTTTTTTAATTTTTTTATTAAACCATATATTTCTTTCTTACTACTTGGATCAAGCATCGAAGTAGCTTCATCAAAAACTAAATAATCCGGATTTAAAACTAACTGAGAAGCAATCGCGATTTTCTGTTTTTCGCCACCAGATAATTTATAAGAATTAGCATCAATAAAATCTAACATATTAATTTTTTTTAAATTTTTTTCTATAATTTCTTTTGTTTCTGATACACCAATATTTAAAAGACCAAACTCTAAATCATCATACACTTTAGGAAACAAAATTTGATTATCAGGATTTTGTAAAACCATTCCTATTTTTTTTCTTATTTTTTTAGGTTCTAATTTTTTATTTAATTCCAAATCATCAATAAAAACCTTTCCTTTTTTAGGAAACAATATTCCACTTATAATATTTACAAGTGTTGACTTACCAGCACCATTTAAACCAATAATAAAAGTTGTTTTTTTCTTTTGTATCTCTAAATTAATATCACTTAATATTAATTTATCATAACCAAAACTTACATCTTCAATCTTAATCATTTTTTATTCTTTCTTCTAATATTTTACATATACCTATAGTAGTTATAGCAATAATTGGCATCATTATTAATTGTTTTAATAAACGAACTGGGACAACTATTTTACTAGCATTTTTAGTTATCATAATTACCCAAACAGTATTTAAAAGTCCATTTAAAAATACTGCTACAATAAGAGAACTTATAATAACTCTTATAATAAAGTTTTTATCTAACTTAAATTCTTTTCTATATAATATCAAACCATATATTAAGCCAGTTAAAAAAGCAGTTACTGTAAAGCCCCAAAAATAGCTCCCACTTGGGAATAACAAAGAACCAATAATATCGCTAATAGTGCTTATAAAAGTACTATACTTTGGTCCAAGTATAATCGCACTCAATATAATTGGTAAAAATGAAAAACCTATAGTAATTATTGGCGTCCTGATTGATAAAACCCTTCCCAAAATTATAGTAGATGCTATAAATAGTCCTGATAAAATTATTTTTTTTCTTTTGCTCATATACTTCCTTCTTTCTTACAATAGATTATATCATATTTTAAGTGCGTATAATAATATTTTTATAATTATTAAGAATAATTATTTTATTATTATGTAAAATATAATTATCCAATTCTTTAATTATATAGGAATCACATAAACTATAATAATTTTTTAAAACCATTATTTCAACTAAATTTAAAGAATTAAATATTTTGTTTAATTCAATAGTTGGTATATTAAAAGAATCAAATATATCAATCAAATCTAATATAGAACTTATATTATTAATTATAGTATCACCATCCATATCATTTGTTAGTTCATCAATTAACTGCATATATTTTAAAGTGTTCATTTTAGGATTAGGTTTATACGTAATCTTTTTTTCTATTTGTTCTAAAGTATTATTTTTATAATTAAAAATTATTTTATCAATTATTATGACAGCGCTATTGTCATAGTATTCATTATTTAAATTTTTTTCTTCCTTTAACTTTTGATAAGCTTTTAAAAGAGAATTCCTATCAAAACCATTTGTATTTTCAATTATAGCTTTAGTAAACACCATTTCATAAATAGAAATTGGTAAATCTTTATTTGAAAGTACATAATCAAACTTTTGACAAAATATATTTTCTATATTTATATATTTTAAATACTCTTCTATAAACTCAATTCCTTTACTATTAGGCCTAAATAAAAACAATTCATAATCAACTGTTATATTTATATTATAAGCCATATAATCAGGATTATATAGTTTAAAAAAACCTTTTATTCCCTGTTTTAATGTAGCATTATAAAAATAATTATCTGTATTTACTAAATTATTTAAAACAACAACATTATAAAATAATTTAATTTTTTCTATTCTTTTTTCTAATTCTTTTCTACTTTTAGTATATAGTTCAATAATATCTTCACTTAATAAAATAATAATACTTTCTTCTATTAATCTATTTTTCAAATATAAACCAAGTACATATAAATTAGATATATTTATTGATTTTAATTCTCTTATTAATATAGAATTAGTTAAACCAGCTGTATATTTTTTTACTTTAAATTCTAGTAATTCAATTATCTTATTTATTATAAAATCATATTCATTTTGAGATATTAGATTATTATTTAAACCATATTCTAAAAGAGATTCAATATAATTATTTTTATCGATTATAAATTCTATATTATTCATTTTTTAACCTTTCTAATCCAAGAGTAGCAAGTAATTCTAAAGAACCATTGTATAATTCAAAGCCTTCTTTCATATGTTCTATTATTTCATCATCAGATAAATTATTTATTTCAGTTCTATATAAATAGAAAATATTAGTTAATTCAGCTAGTTCAAAAACAGTATCATCTAAATATGGCGAATCTATAAATTCATTTATTATTTTTTTTAAGGTACTTTCCCCAAATTCTACTCTTCCTAAATCTTTTAAATTTTGATTTTTATTTTCTATTAATTCAAGTTTTTCTTTTTCTGAAAGTTTAATTTCTTTTAATTCAAGTAATTCATTTTTTTTAAATATTATTTCTTTCATATTTGCCTCCATATATTTAATACACTATTTTAGTAGTAAATACTAGACTTGAAAAAATCATGATTTTGTGGTAATATAGATATAGAAAAAGAAGAAAAAAATTAATTTTTCTTCTTTATTTTTCGGTAAAATCTACTTTTATAGTTCCTACTCCTCCATCAATTTTTATATCTTTTCCACCATTTCCCATAGCTTCATCAGATTTGATAGTATCTCCATCAACTACTATACTACCTATTCCTTTAGATATTCTTAACATATATTCCATTTTAGAACCGATTAAAATTAGTTTTAAACTTCCAACACCTGCATCAATATCAGCTTCATTTGTTATGTTAGTTGTTAATTCAGCACTTCCTACTCCCATATCAAAGTCAAGTTCTCCAAAGACACCATTTTCAACAACTAGTTTACCTGCTCCTGTGTCAATTTTAGCAGTGGTTGCAACTATGTTTTCTATAGTTGTTAATCCTGCTCCTAAACTTAGTTTAATGTTATCAGTATTTATTTCTTCAATGTTTAAACTTCCAGCTCCGGAATCAATTTTAACTTTTGCAACTTCTGGTAAATATACTATTATTTTATTTTTCTTCCATTTATTTTTATCTTCTATTTTAATAGTTCCGTTATTAGCTCTACATTTTAATGTATTGTTAGATTCTATTTTAAATGAATCAGCTTTTTTTATTTCCAAATCACTATACATTGTATTTATAATTACTTCGTTTAAATTATCATTATAATTTTCACATGATATAATTTCTAAATCCTTTGGAACATTTTCTTTATTTTTATTGTTTAAAGCCATTCCAATTCCATAAAAACCACTTATTATAGCAGATATAATTGTGAATGTTAGAAATATAGCAAATGCTTGTGCACCTAATTTAATTAATTTTTGAGCATTTGTCATTTAATATCTACTCCTCCAAACATACAAGTAGCATTGATATAGATAGTAGGTCCTTCTGCTTCTTTATTTTTTTTATTTTCACTTACTCCCCCAAATATAGATGTAGATTTAACTTTTACTTTTACATTTTCTGGGATATATATTTCAATTCCTGCAAATGTAGCGCTTGCATTAATAACAACATCTTTTTTAATTACAGCTTTTCTTAAATCACATTTTATTGCACCAAAGGCTGCTGTTAAATCAGTTCCACTAAATTTTTCATCATCAAAACTTACTGATTGAGCACTAAAAGTCGCACATACAACATCTTCTTTTTCAGTGTTTAATTTTTCAATTATTTTAAAGTCTTTTGGACTAAAAGTATTTTTTAATATAATTGATAATCCGATTAATACTAGTATTACTGGTAAAGCAAGTTTCCATGCTATTTCAAAATCAAGTATATCTTGCGCTGATAGTAATAATACTATTCCGATTAATAATAAGATTATGCTTCCTGTTTTTTCTTTATCTTTAATTAATCCTATAAATGAAGGTATAATAATAAATAAAGTCCACCACCCATCAAAGAAAATATCAATTTTAGTGATACCAAAGGCATTTAAGCCAACTATTAGTCCAATTATGATAAATAAAATCCCCCAAATTACATTTCCTAAATTCTTCATACCTCACTCCTTCAATAAGAATATTTTATCACATTATATAATATTTGTGTAGTAATTTTTAAAGTTTTCAAAAATATAGTATGTATTACATACTATATCTGAAAGTTGGCATCATCAACTTACATGATGCCTCAAAAGTCTTGCGCCAACAACACGATTACCGTCACTAGCAGACCAGCCTCTTGCATTAAAGAACCAAAAACCAGCAGAATAAGAAATGCCATATGCGCCACCAATTACTAATACTTTATTACCTGAATGAGAATAATAACCATCCTTTAACCCTACTGGGTTATTAGAATTATTATCATTAATTGTTTCTCCTGCTATTGGTAAACCTATTAAAGGATTATTACTATCATAGCCTAGCTTAGTTATGTAAGCACCATTATCAAATGTTGCATTTATATATCCTAATGCCTTATAATTTCCATCAAATGTATCTGATACATACTTTGTAAAATCATAATTTATATAAGCCTGATAATCTTTTATGTTTATTCCATCTATAAAATCTGATGTGTTGCCATATACATCTTCTATTCCTCTATATATCATACTATGTTTACCATCATTAACTAAACAACCTGATTGCATACCTAATGAATCAGTACCTCCCATTATTATTGCACCATATTCAGTATTATCATCATAATTTTTAGTTACACCTAAACCTAATTTTGTTTGACTATCATAATCAGCATACTCTACTAAGTATAACATTTGTAATAAATACCAATGATAATCCATAATTGAAAATTCTGCTCCTAATTTTGCTGCACTTGATCTAAATGTTGGTAATGTTTCATAAGTTGATGGATATACACCACTTCTTGATCTTCCCGTAAAAGCATTTCCTGTTGAACTTCCACTACCAGAGCCATGGTAAGCATCTGTTCCACCACTCATTTTATATCTTCCAACACTAAATGGTTCGCTATATAAGAAACCATCTTGTTCATATTTTGATATATATTGATATTCTACTCCATTTACTACTTCTCTTTTATAATAAAATCCTGGTATATATGTTAATACTTCTCCATTACTTCCATCAAAAGTAAAATTACTATCTCCATACCAAGCAGTTATTTTTTTTGTACTTACATTATAATTATAACTTTTTATTTCACTACATGGGTATATATTGTCAAAATCATTTTTTATGTTTGTACTTTCTGGTAAATTAGCATTTGCAACTACTCCTATACTATCTTCTATTCTTTCCCAAGAAGAACTTGTACTATTAGTATTCCTTTTTATTCCATATATCATTACATCTTTTATACTACCTTTAGCTTTTATTAAAATATCACTATTTATATTACTAGTTGATTTATAATATATTGTTAAACTTCTACTTGAATTACTATTAATACTACCATTATAGACGTTATTGCTAATTAAATTATTATACTCACTATCTGTATAAAATTTAATTGGACTATCACTTACCAATTCAATACTATAGCCAGCATTTTTAGTTCCACCCACTGTATTAATATTTACATTAAATGATCCACTAGTACCTGTTAAATGTAATTTATAACCATCTTCATATTTAGTACTATTATCAATACTAACCTTAAAAACCCAGTCTTTTATATTACCACTTATATTACCCACTATAGTATTTTTAAATGATGAATAAGTATAACTTAATGTACAAAATAATAAACATACTATAGAAAAAATTAAAAATTTTTTTCTCATATACTTCCTCCTTCTATATTTTTTGAAACATTAGAAAGAGGACCAGTATCTATATATTCCCTAGTCCCATAGTTATCAACAAAAATTATATTTTTTTTATTTTTTAGTAATACATGTATGTATGTATTAGTGGTTTCATGTTATCAACATTCTTTCTGTTTTTTACTTTTTATTAACATTTATTCTATATACATTATACAATATATTTTTAATTAATTCAATCAAAAAAATTCATATCACTATGAATTTAATTTGTTTAATTCTTGACTAAGCATATTATACTTCTCATTTATTTTATTATCTTCTGCCTTTTCTAATTTATACCAACCACGCTCAAACATAGCTTCAAATACTTCTCTTTGCATATTAGCGTACACATCAAACATTTCTTTATATTTTCTATATAAACATTCATTACTAGCTTCAGTTAAACTAACAGCATAATTTTTAACAAGTTCCTTTAAAGTAGACAATAAACTATTCATATAATCTTTATCATTTAAAGCTTTACCACTTTGAACCATAACCTCTTCATTTTCTATTTTGTTATTCATGATTACCTCCTAGTATATTTAATATTTCATTCATAATTCCATAAAAAGTATCAGCAGCTTTACTCAAAATAATTTTTAATTCATTATTCTCTACTGAACTAGCAGCATTATAAGAACTCTTATATGCTCCATAATTCCAATTAAACATATCACTTAAATAATCTAAATCCTTACCACTTATAATATTAGGTACCTTTTCATATTTCATAATTTTTCCTCCAATTATATAATGGATAAAAATTTAAAATTTATACAAAAATATCAATTAAAATTATATTATAACTATAACTGAACATAATATTAACATGATATATATTATAATTTTTTTATTTAAATTTATAGAAAATACGCTAGGAACATTAAGATTAATAGTTGTAGCACACGGAAGAAAAATAATTGGTGCGATTTTACAAGGAATGGTAACATTCGTATGGGCTATATCAGCAGGTCTAACAATAGTTAATTTTAAAAATGATTATTTTAAAATTTTTGTTTTCTGTTTAGGTGCAGCAATAGGTTCATATGCAGGCTCATGCATAGAAGAAAAAATAAGAAAAAAAGATGGACACATAGAAAAAGAACTTTTACAATAAAAGTTCATTGTTGTCATTGTATTACTTTCTATCATACAATTAATAATAACTAAAATATAGTTTTCTTTAGAATTGAAAAATCATCGACACTATATTTAGAAGCAACATTCACATAAAGAATCAAATGTTTCTCTTTTTTATTATATGCAAATTTTCTTGTTCATATATTAGTAATAACGTATTTTTCTAACATTACAATATTTTCAACATTTTCCTAGTAATTTCCTAATATTTTTCCTAATAAAATAATACCATAAAAAATGTTATAAGGAGGCAACAATTTTTTAAATTCTATATTACCATTTACATCTATTAATATTGCAAAGTCTTTTTTAACAGAAAATCAATATTTTATTCATCATTTTTGCGCTTTTTCTTTAAAAAATCAACTTAAATTATTAAAATAAGTATTTTAAAATGAGATTACTTTACAATCTCATTTCCATTAAATTTAATATCTAAAAACTTTTTACTAGAAAGAAAATCACACATATGAACAAATTTTTGATACTTATTATGTGGCCTTTCAAGTACCTCATTACCATTATAATCCTTTGTCCACTCTCCCATATGAGTCTTAATGGTAGTATCAATAAATTCAAGTTCCTTATCACTAAAACCTATTTTATCATTATTATCGATAATATATTTACCAATAATTATAGGATGTTCAAACACTGTATATTCTTGTTTTACAATACCTGACTTTAAACCATCATGAACAAGTAAACAAAAGATCATGAGATCTTTTTCTTTTGGTGTAAAAGCATCTCCTATTACCGAATTATGATTCAATAGTTCATTTGCAATATTAACAGCAGCTTTAGTATGTCTTACTAAACCACCATCACCTTGCGAAAAAGCAGGATGATATTTTCCAGTAGATGAAGCAGGAACTTCAAAAAAATAATCTGGGAGCAAATTAATTGCTTTTATTGCTTTCTCTCTAATCTCACTATCTTTTATATAATTTATTTCTGTTTTAAATACATCTGATTTCATTTTTACCTCCACTATAGAACAAAAAGCAAATAAATTTGCTTACATCACCTCACGGTGATGTGATTTCTGCTTCACAGAGACTTTAACAAATCTTCTCCACAGACTTAAATTCCGATAGTCGCTACCGTATTTTTTCTTTAAAGCTAAAGAAATCTTGTTCGTTCTTTTTTTATGCTTTAACATGTAACTAATTTTTTCATATATAACTCTAATTATTGAAACATAATATTTATACTTGCATTTAAATCATTATATATTTCTTACTCACATTTTACACATTTGTATAATCTTTTATATTATCATAAGATCCTGTATAACCATCATTTTTAATTTTATTTAAATAATAATTATACACATATCTACTGCAACCAAATGTTTTATTTATAAAAATCTTTTGTTCATCAGTTGGATAAATTCTAAATTTATATGCCCTATACATCAACATCACCACCATTAGTACTAATGATATCATGTCTTTTAGTGAATAGCAATATGTTTTTTTGAATTTATAAATATTTTGAAATGTGTTTTGAATATCTTACACTTTTTGTATAATTCTTTGTATGACTTTCCTATTATACAAAATTAATCAATATTTCATTTGATAAATAAATATAATCAGAACTAATATATATATACTTACCATCATCAATTAATTTTTTCGAATCTAACAATTCTCTTATATCAAACACATCTTCTATTTTTTTACCATATTTTAAATAAAACTTTTTCTTACTAACACCATCTAATTTTCTCAAACCCAAAATCATTTCATTTTGCATATCTTCATATTTTTCAAGTTTCTCGTATTCCTTTAAATATTTTCCATTTATATACTCAAGTATATTTCTATTATTATCATACCTTATATCATCTATAAAACCACTTGCGCCAAGACCAAAACCATAATACCTATCATTATTCCAATAAACTAAATTATGTTTTGCTTCATATCCTTCTAAACAAAAATTAGAAACCTCATAATGATGATAATTGGCTAGTTTTTTATTTATTAATTTATACATCTCATAATCTAAATCTTCATCAATGTTCTTTTCATTTCTAAATTTAGTATGATTCTCAATTATTAATGAATATGTTGATATATGTTTAATATTCATAGAAATCAAAAAGTCCAAATCATCTTCTAAATCTTTTAAGCTTTCTGTTTTCAAAGCATAAATTAAATCAACATTAATATTATCAAAATATTTACAAGCAAGTTCAATTTTTTCTTTAAAATCAGTACTATATTTTCTCCCCAAATACTCTAAATTCTTTCTTTTAGTAGACTCTAATCCAATACTTAATCTATTTACATTAGTATTCTTTAAAAATTCTAAAAGTTCATCATTTATATCTTCAATATTACATTCAAAAGTAAATTCTTTTAAATCGGTCTTAAATATATCTATAATATCAAACAATATCTTTAATTCATCTAAACTTAAACAAGAAGGAGTACCACCACCAATATAAATAGTTTCAATTACATCTCCCCTATATTTAGATATAATCTCCTTTTTTAAAGATTCTAAATAAGGTTTAATCCATTTTTTAGTATAAAATAATTTACAAAAATCACAATAAGCACAGATATTAGAACAAAAAGGAATATGTATATAAACACTTTTAGTCATCATTTATTTTTAAAACTGCTAAAAATGCTTCTGGTGGTACTTCAACACTTCCTACCATCTTCATTCTTTTTTTACCTTCTTTTTGTTTTTCTAGTAATTTTCTTTTTCTCGAAACATCGCCACCATAACATTTAGCAAGTACATCTTTTCTAACAGCTTTTATATCACTTCGTGCGATTATCTTTGATCCAATACTAGCTTGAATTGGTACCTCAAATTGTTGTCTTGGTATTAAC
>CAKPJE010000005.1 GCA_934162555.1 uncultured Bacilli bacterium
TTCATAACCTGTTTTATAAAATTTTAAATATTCATTTTTATTTTTTAAACCAAAATATTTAAGTACTATATCTAACATTTTTTCATTATATAAAACATCAATCTTAAAAAAATTATCAATTATATTATCTAAAGTATTAGGATCAGATACCTGATACTTATTTTTTAATATATTAAGGGATAATTTATGAAAAGTTAAAACATTTATATCCATACCATTCATTTTTAATTTTTCTCTCAAACTATTACAAGCTTCATTTGTAAAAGAAATACATAAAATTTCATCAGATTTTATACCAGTTGAAAGTAAATACTTAATTTTACCAAGTATAGTTAAAGTTTTACCTGCACCTGCACCAGCAACTACCAATAAATAGTTACTATTGTCATATACTATATTTTCCTGTTCTGAATCTAACTTATAACCATTTATCTCCATGTAATCCCCCCGTAAATAATTATAGAACAAAATAAAAAGAAAAAAACATAGAAAACTCTATGTTTACTTAACTTGTGTACCAACAACAGTAATATTGAAAGTAGTTGTTTTACCAGCATATGTTGCATCATTAGCGCTTGATTGCCAAACATAATAAACATTTAATGTTGTAGTCTTTCCAGCTTCCAAAGTCCCAGTTAAAATATTTGAACCTAAAGTTAAAGGTGTTTGATGTGTTGAATCTTTATAAAATACTAAGTTTCCATTCCCACCAGCAGCCATTGTCATAGATACTTTATAATCAACATTAACACCACTACCTTCAGCAGATAATGTAATTGGGATTGAACCAGATCCACCAGGTGCGATTTCAGGAAGCGCAACATTACTAAAAGTTGTTGCCGAATTATTTGCTTTAAAACTCCAAGCAACACCAGTTGAAGTAGCTTTACCAGCAACTACAGTTGAATAATAAGCATAAGAACCAACACCAGCTAATAGAACTAATAAACATACTGTTATAATACCTGATGTTTTTGAAAACATTTTCTTCATATCTTTATTTCCTTTCTATTAAGCATGTTTTTGTGTACCGCTTATACTAAGATCAAGTGTAACACTCTTTCCAGCATCAGCTGTATCAGCAGTTGCAGAACTTGCATCGCCATATGGCCAAACAGGATAAATTGTTATAGTTGTTTGTCCACCTTTTGCTAATTCACCACTTGTAATTTGTTTAAAAGCATCATCAAGTGTTATCTCGCCGTCATATGTATAATTACCAGCACTTCCAGTACGAGCTGTATAAAATTTTAAATTTGTAATAGTATCACTGCCAGTTGCATATTTACCAGTAATATTCCAGTTTACATTAACACCCGAATTTTTAGCACCAAGTACAAACTGTATTTCTCCTTCATAACCTGGTTTTAAAGGTCCAAATGTTTTATTAAATGTTTCTGTTTTACCATCAACAGTAAATTCCCAATCAACAGCAGTTACAGATGCAGTACCACTAATTTGTGTTTGATAATAAGCATAAACACCTGTACCTAATATTGCTACTACTAAAAGTGCTATTACGCTTATTGAAAAAGCGTTAAAATTATTGTTTTTCTTCATGTTTCCTCCTATCTTCTATATAGTATCATAAAAAGAGACAAAATTCAATACATTTTACATTAGAAAAAACTACTTTTCAGTAGTTTCCTTTAAAACTTCTTTATGAGATAAATTTAATCTTCCCTTTTTATCATATCCCATAGATTTTACTTTTATGATATCACCAACTTTAACAACATCACTTGGTTTATTAATGTGTTCAAGTGCTAACTGAGAAACATGAATTAATCCTTCACATCCTGGCCAAATTTCAGCAAAGCAACCAAAATCTTCTACTTTTACGACCTTAGCATCGTAAATTACATTTTCTTCAACTTCACGAACAACATTCTCAATCATTTCACGAGTTTTGGCAATTATATTTTTATCACTATGATAAATAATTACTCTACCATCATCTTCTAGATCAACCTTAACAGCATCTTTATCATTAACTGTTTTTACATTACTAGCTTCAAGAATAATCTTTGTAATCATTTCTCCACCACGACCAATAACATCTTTAATCTTTTCTGGATTAATTGTAAATGTTTCAATCTTTGGTGCATAAGGCGATAATTCTTTTCTAGGTTCACTAATAACATTTCCCATAACATCTAGAATTTGCATTCTGGCCTTTTTAGCTTGTTCTAATGCTTCAGCCAAAATTTCCTTAGTAACGCCTTTTATCTTAATATCCATTTGTAGAGCGCAAATACCTTTTCTTGTACCAGCAACTTTAAAATCCATATCTCCCATATGATCTTCTAAGCCTTGAATATCAGTTAAAATAGTATATTTATCATCTTTAGTTATTAATCCCATTGCAATACCTGCAACTGGAGCTTTGATTGGTACACCAGCTGCCATTAATGATAAGCAACCTGAACAAATAGAAGCTTGACTTGATGAACCATTTGATTCTAGAACTTCTGTAACAACTCTTACTGTATAAGGGAATTCTTCTTCAGAAGGCATAACTTGTAATAAAGCTCTTTCCCCTAAAGCACCATGACCAATTTCTCTTCTGCCAGGAGATCCATATCTACCTGTTTCACCTACTGAGAATGCTGGGAAATTGTAATGTAGCATAAATCTTTTTTCTTCTTCAATTCCAAGTCCATCTAGTATTTGATGTTCTCCTAAAGCACCTAATGTAGTTGTTGCAAGTACTTGTGTTTGGCCTCTTGTAAAAATTGCTGATCCATGAGTACGCGCTAGTAAATCAATATCACAAGAAAGCGGTCTTATTTCATCCATCTTTCTACCATCTGGTCTTATTTTATCAATGGTAATCATATTTCTTACTTCTTCACCCTCAATAATATCAACGATTTTAGAAGCATCAGCTACCATTTTTTCTAATTCTTCACTATCTTTATATTCTTCACTAATATATAAAATAGTATCTTCTTTTACTTTATCAATTGCTGCATATTTTTCCAATTTTTCTTTAATTTGAATAGCTGATTTCATTCTAGATGATGCAAATTCCCTAATTTTAGATTCTAAATCAGAATCAAAAGCTGCAAGTACAACTTCTATTTTTTCTTTACCTATTTTTTTAACTATTTCTTCTTCAAATGCAATTAATTTTTTAATAGCTTCATGACCAAACATTAAAGCTTCTACCATATCTTCTTCATTTACTTCGTGACAACCAGCTTCTACCATGTTAATTGCATCTTTTGTTCCTGCTACAGTTAATACTATATCTGTTTTCTCAAGTTGTTCACTTGTTGGATTAATAATAAACTCTCCATCAATTCTACCTACAACAACACCTGCTATTGGTCCTTCGAATGGTATATCAGATATTGATAAAGCAATACTTGATGCAAGCATAGCTGTCATCTCTGGGGAATTATCTTGATCAACTGATAAAATTGTACTTATAACTTGAACTTCATTTCTAAATCCTTCAGCAAATAATGGTCTAAGCGTTCTATCAATTAATCTTGATGCAAGTGTAGCTGCTTCTGTTGGTTTACCTTCTCTTTTAATAAATCCACCAGGTATTTTTCCTACCGAATATAGTCTTTCTTGATAAGACACAGTAAGTGGGAAAAAGTCTGCTGTAATTGCATTCTTACTCATAACAGCTGCTGTAATAACTGCTGTATCGCCATATCTGACTAAGCACGATCCATTTGTTTGTTTGGCATATTCACCAATTTCAACTTTGATATTTCTACCATAAAAGTCTAATTCAAATATATTATTCATATTACCTCCTATATTTAAAAGAAAATAAAACACTCAAAAAAGAGTGCTTACTTTCTTAATCCTAAACTTTTGATTAATTCACGATATCTAGTTACATCTGTTTTGTATAAATAGTTTAATAAAGATTTTCTTTGACCAACTTTCTTATATAAACCACGACGTGAACTATAATCATGTTTATGTTCTTTTAAATGTTCTGTTAAGGCACTAATTTCATTAGTTAATATTGCAATTTGTACTTCAGCAGATCCAGTATCGCCTTCAGTTCTTGCATATTTCTTAACAAGATCATTCTTTAATTCTTTATTTAAAGCCATAATTTCTCCTTTCATAATTTTTATTCGCTTATTCCGAGAAAAAGTCAAGGAACTCTCTTTCCAAGAACAAGTACATATTCAATTATACATTTTTTTTTAAATAATGCAAGATTATTTTAAGATTTTTTTGTTTTTCGTGAATTTTTATTTGAAATTCCGTTTTTAAACAAAAAACTGCAATAAGTCTGATAACTTTTTTTTAATCAACTACAAATATTGATTTTTTCATATTAACTGCTATAATAATTACTAAATTTGTTTGTATTAGGCACAATGTGATAGGCTTTCTCGCGTAAGGATTTTAACAATCCTGACGCAAGCCTTACAAATCACATTAGTGGGTTCATAATACAAATAAATTTAGACAAACGGAATTTAGTCTGAAAAGCGGAAATAACCTCCGTAATTTTAGCATACAATAATTTAAGTATTATACGAACAAAATAAAAGACTTATTGCAGTTTCTATATTCAAAACCCGAGATAAGTCTAATAAATTAAATAATTTTTTATAAAACTGCATTTAGTCTAAAAATTTACGATTTTTTTGTTTTTTTAAACTTAAAAGAAGCATTATGCTTCTTTTTTAGTTTTTACATCAACTTTGTTATTTTCTTTTTCTAACTTTTCAATAACTTCTTTTGATACTTTAATTACTTTTTCTCTTATAGCATCAGCAGATTTTTGAAGTACTGGAGTTCCTTTTTCTACAGCATAATTTACTAATTCAGAACTCATTTTTTGAAGTTCAGCTACTTTTTTCTTTGCAATATCAATAGCTTTTTCTTTATCTAAATCTCTTAATTCATTTTTGATTTGATAAATTTTAACCTCAATATTTTCTCTTACTTCATCATAATCTACATCTTTTAATTTTGCTAGCATTTCATCTAACTTTTCTTTTAATTCTTTTCTAGTTTCACTACCCTTTTTAGGTGCTAGTAAAATTCCTGCTCCTATTCCTAAAGCAGCTCCCCATAAAAATCCTTTTTTACTCATCTTCCTCATCCTTTCTTATTAATCTTGAAACTGTATTAGTTACAAATGAACTAAATTTACTTCCTGCAAATGATAATGCTTCACATGCTGAATCGATAGCTTTGAAAGCGCCATTAAATTTATTTACTTTTTCTTCTAAGTTTTTTACAAGCTTATTTGCACTATCTAAAACAGCTATTAGTCTTATAACTAATACGATAAGCGCTATTATAAGTATAGCCAATAAAACATAAATTATGACAGGCATTGCTAATTTCATTGCTTCCATTAATCATCCTTCCTTTCATACATAGAATCAATTAAGTTAAATAAATCATTTTCATTGATAGCTTTATCACTATCATCATTTACCTTATCTCTTTCATTAACTGCATTATTTACTTCATCAAATATATCATTTTTAGTGTTATTTTCTAAACTTAACTCTCTTGTTGTAAAAAGGTTAGTTTCAACATCATCTTCAAGTGTGCCATAAGCTTTTTTTCTAACATCATCTAAAGAAACATCTTGAACTCTATTAAAGTTACTTACTTGTTCTTCTTTTGCTTCTTCATCTTTTATAATTCCATAAACAGGACTTATAATTGGTGATGGTTTAAATTTATGTACTTCTTCTTTACTTTGATATGGTTTCTTTTCTTCTCTAACTTTCTCTTTTTTAAAATCACTAAAATCCGAATCTGTAAATATTGTAAATGATGGTTTTTCTTCTTTTATTCTTTCTTCCCTTTTTGGTAATTCTTCTTTAACTTCTCTTTCTTCGATTTCAAAATCGATTTTTTCCTTTTCAGGAAGTGGTGCTGGTATCGAAACTGTTGAAACCTCTTTTTTCACTGGTTCAACTTCTTCACTATCATCTTCATATGTTAGCATGTCCCTTATTTTCCCAAATAACCCCATTTATTCACCTACTTTCATATTTTCTTCACTTGTGCGATAAAAATTGTCAATTTCACTATTTGATGTAAATGCTTCATATACTTTCTCAGTATCAGTTAAATCACTTTCCTTTAATATTGATTCTATTATTGTATCATTAAATTTAACTGTTGATAAAATATATGATGCATCAAGTACTGCTGCATTTAAATCATTTTTAGATACTAACGTTTCTATTCTTGCATAATTGTAAAAAAATCTTATTAGATAGTCTCCACTATGTTCCGTTATTTGCAAGCAACCTTTTTTATCTTTCGTAAATTCTTCTTTGTAATAAACATTATCATCAAAATTACATTTGATATCTTTTTTATAGTAATAGCTTACAGCATCTACAAATAAGTAATAATAGTTACCTCCTGAATATAATTTTTCATTAAATCCGTTATTATCAATATAAGATGCTCCCCTTGGTAAATAATATTTATATCCTTTACCAACTCTATTATAGAGTTTATTATTTTTCGAAAGAACTACTGATGTAATATTACCAATATTTTCTGTATCAATTCTTACAATCGTACACCCTGTACATAATATTAGTAGTAAAAAAATCCAAATTTTTTTCATAATCTCACTCATATATATTATACCAAATATTATTTAAATTAAAAAGATTATTTTTCCTTTACAGTATAGTTTTTGTAAAGTTCTGCATCTAAGTAATATATTGGCATTCCTTTTTCTCTGAATTTTTTTTCATATTCGGTTAAAATATTATTTTCATCATTATAATCTAATGAAACTTCATTTAATACATAACCAAAATTACTTAATGAAACAAGTGAATATTCAAATAGTGATCTATTATCTGTTTTTAATATTATGTGCGGATTGCCTTTAAATATTTTGTTATATTTTTCTAGAAAGATAGGACTTGTTAATCTTCTTTTTGCATGTCTTTTTTTAGGCCATGGATCACTAAAATTTAAATATAGTGTGTCTATTTTTTTATCAAATACTTCATCTATATTATTAGCATCTAAAAGTAATAATTTTAAATTATTTAATTCTAAATTTTCTAATTTTTTTACGCCACTTACTAAAACACTAGCATATTTTTCAACCCCAATAAAATTAATATCTGGATATTTAGAAGCAGATTCTATTATAAAATCACACTTTCCTGTACCTATTTCTAAACATATTTTATTATTATTTTCAAAATTAATTTCTTTATTTACATACTTTGAACTTAAAACAATATCATTTGCTTTTGGATTGTTTTTTAATCTCATAAAATCACTTCCTTTAAATATAATAACACACTTTTTGAAAAAAAGCATATAATTTATTAGAAATGGAGGAAATATGCGAAAAGATAGAGCTTGTCCTTATTCTAACACACCAATGATGCCTGGATTGTACCCAATGATGCCTGGAATGTACCCAATGCCATCTTTTGATACTCAAACTAGTTCGACAAGTAATTTAGAAGAAAGGTTAAATAATTTAGAAAGAAGAGTTAGTAGATTAGAGTCTTCTTTAAATGATACAAACATCACTAATAATTATAATAGTGCTTCTTATCAAATGATGTAGAAAGATCTGAAAAAGATCTTTTTTTAAAAGGAACTTATTTACCAAGTTCCTCCTCTATTCTCATTAATTGATTATATTTGCACATTCTATCTGTTCTTGACATTGAACCAGTTTTGATTTGGCCTAAATCAAGACCTACTGCTAAATCAGCAATTGTTGTATCTTCTGTTTCGCCACTTCTATGGGATATAACTGTTTTATATCCATTCTTTTTAGCTAAATTAATAGTTTCTAATGTTTCAGTTATTGTCCCAATTTGATTTACTTTTATCAAAATAGCATTACCTGCTTTATTGTCAATTCCCATTTGTAGATATTTACTATTGGTTACAAATAAATCATCACCAACTAATTGTACTTTATCACCTAATTTTTCAGTTATACTTCTAAATCCAACCCAATCATTTTCATCTACTGGATCTTCAATAGAAATAATTGGATAATCATTTACTAAATTAATAAACATATCTATTAATTGGTTAGTTGTTAATTTTTTACCTTCAACATTGTATAAACCATCTTCATAAAATTCACTAGCAGCTACATCTAAACCAATATTTACATCTTTACCAGGAACGTATCCTGCTTTTTTTATAGCTTCCATTATGAAATCTAAAGCTTCTCTAGTACTCCCTAGATTTGGTGCGAAGCCACCTTCATCACCTACTGCTGTAACATAACCATGTTCTTTTAGAATTGCTTTTAAATTATGAAAAACTTCAGCACCAATTCTAATTCTTTCGTGGATTGTATCAGCTTCTGGTATAATCATAAATTCTTGAAAATCTATATTATTATCAGCGTGAGCGCCACCATTCATTATATTCATCATTGGTCTAGGTAAAGTTTTACCATTTCCAATATACTTATAAACTGGTTCGCCTTTATAATTTGCAGCAGCTCTTAAAACAGCCATACTAACCCCTAAAATTGCATTCGCTCCTAATTTAGACTTATTTTCTGTTCCATCTAAATCAATCATAATAGTATCTATTTCTTTTTGATTTAAAGCATCTTTACCTATTAAAGCTGGTTTAATAATTTCATTAACATTATGAACAGCTTTTAAAACACCTTTTCCTAAATATCTACTATCTTTATCACGAAGTTCTAATGCTTCTCTCATACCAGTTGAAGCACCACTTGGGACAGCAGCTCTTCCCATTATTCCGCTTTCTAAATAAACATCAACTTCAACAGTTGGATTTCCTCTCGAATCAAGTATTTCTCTTGCTACAATATCTTTAATTTTTGACATATATTCCTCCTATAATTTATTTATTACATCCTTGTAAAGTGTTCCACGTTCTTCAAAACTATTAAATTGATCCCATGATGCACATGCTGGACTTAATAATATTATATCTCCTTTATCAGATAATTCAAATGCTTTTTTCGTAGCTTCTTCTAAATTATCAACTACTTTACATTCTTTTTTGCACCATTTTTTTATTCTATCTTTTGTTTCGCCATAACAAATAACATATTTTACATGTTCCATATGACTATCTAATTCATCAAATGAGTGTCCCCTATCAAGTCCTCCCATAATTAATATTGTTGGACTATCAAATGAATCTAAAGCAATTCTTGTTGAAACTGTATTAGTAGCTTTTGAATCATTATAGATTTTTCTTCCATCTATTTCTTTGACAAATTCAATTCTATGCTCAACACCTTTGAATGTAGATAATTCATCATATATTATTTCATTTGGTATATTTAATTCTTTCATAACTATTATTGCACACATAATGTTTTCATAATTATGCATTCCCTTAACTAAGATATCTTTAGTACTGATAACTTTTTCATTTTTATAGTAAATATTACCATCTTCATAATAACAATCTGTTTTTCTTTTTGATGAAAAATATTCTTTTCTTCCTTTTATATCATTTGTTAAATTAACAACATCTTCATTTTCCAAATTTAAAATTGCTAAACTATTATCGTCAAAATTTTTAAATATTCTTTTTTTGATATTTTTGTAATTTTCATAATTACCAAAGAAATCAATATGTACTGGTATTAAATTTGTAAGTACAGCAATATCTGGTTTAAAATCTTTAAAATTATTTAATTGCTGACTTGATATTTCCATTACCAAGATATCATTTTCTTTTATTTCTTCAATCATTTTAGATAAAGGGATTCCCATATTACCACACATATGGCAATTAGGGGTAAATCTTTTTATCATATTATAGATTATTGTTGTTGTCGTTGTTTTACCATTTGAACCTGTAACACAAATTAATTTTACTTTTGGTAAGAAATGAAATGCAACCTCAATTTCATTAATAACACTTATTCCTAAGTCATTAGCTTTTTTTACTAATTCATTTTCATTACTAATTCCCGGATTTTTAACAACATAGTCAAAACTAGAATCTAAATATGGTAAAGCATCTTTATCAATATGTACCTTAACTCCTAATTTTTCTAATTCTTCAACTTTTTCCTTTTCTTGTTCTTTAGCATCTACTAAAACTATCTCATTATTATGTTTTTTTAATAGTTTAGAAACTTCATAACCACTTCTCGCCATTCCAAAAACAAATATTTTTTTATTTTCAAACATTTTATTTTCCTTTCATTTTATAAAGGTTGGGCTTAAATAACCCAACCAATAATTAAGAATGTAATTAATAATATTCCAAGTGTTATAAGTACAAACTTATAAATATGCTTAATCCATTCTTTATAACCAATATCAAAGTATGATAATCCACCAAGTAATAATGCACTGGTTGGTGTTACAAATAATGTTAAACCATAAATAGTTTGCATTATAAATGTCATAAGTGAATAACCACCACTATAAGCTGTTTGTAATACTGTACTTAAATCACTTGCTAAATAAATAAATTGACCATAGAAGAATGTTCCAACACTTGAAAGTATTGTCATTGGTAAAATACTTACTTCCTCTGATAAACCTATTATTTTATTAAATACTGTATAAATTATTGATTGACCAGTTTGACTTGTAAAAAATGGCATTAAGATTACAAATGATAACGTTGTAAATATAGACATTGGTAATAATTCTTTTGCACCCCCTACAAATCCATCATATGTATCTTTTATTTTTAAACCATAAATCCAAGCAATTGCGATTGAAGCAATTAATAATACAGCCGAAAATTCAACCTCTGAACACATACCAATTGCTTTAATATTTTGACCTAATACTCCAGAAACAATTGAAAAACCATTTACTTTAATCTCCGAAATAGCTGAGTGCAAATCATTAAAAATACCAATATTAAAAGCATAAGACCAACTAAACATTGATATAAAACCAACTATTATAGCAATTAATGCAATTACTATAGCAGGCATAGTTTTTACTGTTTTGTCTTGTTCTATTTTTTTAGGACTAAACTCTGTATTTGATTTTTTAATATATATAATTAATAATGTAGATAAAATTAATAAGATTGCTATTTTAAATACTAATAAAGATGTATATTCAACTTTATAAAAATAATTAATGTATCCACTTACATCAAATGCAAGAAGTGAACCAATTATTCCTACGAATATTGATCCTATTGTTGCAAGCATAGCATTCTTTTTATCATATCCTAATGCTTCTAAAACATCTTTAAAGAATGGTACTAATATAAATAATCCCATCATTATTCCAAGTATTGATGATAGAAGTACTAGTAATATTACTGTTATCATTAAGAATGATGTTCTATTTTTTTCTTTTGCGCATGCTCCTACTAGGTTATTGTAAACTCCTGTTTTCTTTAATATTCCATAGAATCCACCTACTACAAGTAAATAAACTCCATATTGGACAAATGTTTGAAATGATTGTAATGGATAATAAATTAAATCAAATAATCCAAGTGGTTCAAGACTACCTTCAGTATAAGTACCATTTGTATAACTTCCTGTTTTAATTATCCATGTTAATAAAGCAAATATTAATAATGAAATTAGTATTGTTTTTAATAATTTTTTATTGTTCATAAATCCTCCTGTTAAAATCTCCTTTTTATGTCTTCTAAAATAATACCCACTTTTTCTTCTAAATCTTCAAGCGTACCATCATTAACTATTTTATAGTCAAAATTATTATAATCATCAAGATCCGTTTCTGTATAATGTTTTTGTTCGCTTGCTGTAAGTTCAGATTCTAAAGATGGTCTTGTAACATTTATAACAATGACATTTTTTAACTCTTGTTTTGGTATATCAAGCTCTACTTTAGCTCTTGCATCACTTATTGTTATGATATCAAAAAAGTACGAATAAACTTTTATATCTGATATCATCCTTTTAACAAAGAATAGAAAATCTATTTTTTGTCTTATTAATTCTGTTCCTAATGTTTGCAATAATTCACGTGGTTTAGTTTCTTCACTACCATCCCAATTGCTTATTTTTTTAGCATATTCTTTTATTGGTGTACTATATTGTAAATTAATTGTATTTAAACCTATTCTTTCATATGCATCTCTTATCATTTTTGCAACAGTATCTTTTCCATGTCTAGCTTTACCACTTATAATAAAGATAAATGGATTTTTTTCTTCTAAATTCATACTTTTACCTCCATTTTATCGGCTTTAAAAAATTTATATTTTTCATTGTAATATGTAATTATTTCTTTTAATACCGCTACTATTGGAGTTGCAATTATCATGCCAATCATTCCGAAAAAATAACCAAATAATAATAATCCAACTAATATTGTAACTGGACTTAGTTTTACTGATTTGCCCATTATTATTGGCGATAATACATTTCCTTCTATTGTTTGGATTATTGAAAGAACAACTATTACTAGTATTCCTGTTAATGGACTTACTGTAAATCCTAATACTACTGCTGGTATAGCGCCTATGTATGGTCCCAAGTATGGTATTACATTGGTAACGGCACAGAATATTGCAAGTATAATTGCAGCTGGTACTTTTAATATTAATAATCCAATTAATGTACAGCCAAAAATTATTAATGATGAATATATTGTACCTCTTATAAATTTATTTAATATATAATTTATTCTTGATAATAAATCCCATACTTCCTTACGAAATTTTGTAGGTATAATTACTTTTATTCTTTCTGGTGTTTCATTGAAATCAAGTAATAAAAAGAAGCCTACCATTAATCCAAGCCAGAATGTTCCTAGTCCAGATATTATATTTGATACTGTTTTAGTAATCCATGAAACGATACTTGTAGCATCAAATTCTGAAGCTATATCTGTTACTTTCTTTATAATTGCTGTCTTAGTTGATGTTAAATCGATTCCTTCTATTGTAAAATCATCAATCCATTTTAGTGTATCATTAGTTATTTTACCTAAATTTACTGTTTGAACTTGTTCAACAATTACCGGTACAATTTCTACTATCAATAGTATTAATATACCAACAAATGTTACAAAAACAATTAAGGATCCAAATATTCTTTTTATTTTATGTTTTTGCATCCATGTTACGAGTGGATTAAATAACCAAGCAAATACTAGTCCTATAAAAAGAGGTGTTAGTATTTGTAATAGTTTACTTATAAAAGGCATTATTTGTAATTTATCACCTATTAGTGTTACTAAATACACTGCCGCTATAATAAGAACTATATGTAATAAACCTATTAATCTATTACCTTGAGTTAATAAATTATTAATTTTTCTTTTATTTATTTCATCCTTCATATGACCCTCCTAGGAAAATTATACACTTTATTTTGTTATTTTTCAATTAAAAATCATAAAAGATTAGAAAATTCTAAGAAATATATGACATTTTACAATTAATAGAGATAAATAGATTTTTAAAAGTAATTTGTTATATACATATATTTTTTTAATAACACCATAAAAAATGTTAGAAAATAAATTCCCAACATTTTTAAATATACTTTTAAAATAAACTTAATTGGTTAGATTCATCCATATCATCTAAGACTCCAAGTTCCTTCATTTTTTCAATTAAAGTCTTAGATACTCCACCTCTTTTTTGTAAATCTTCAATTGAATAGAATGGTCTTTTTTCTCTTTCAATTACTATCTTTTGTGCAACTGAATCACCAAGTCCATCTAAACATCTAAAAGGAAGTAATAAAGTATCTTTATCTAAAATTTTAAAATACTTAGAATCTGATTTCTCAATATCGATTTGAGCAAATTTTATACCTCTAGCTGAAGCTTCTAATGCAATTAGCATAACATCATATACATTTGATTCTTTATTAGAAGCACTTGATCCTTTTTCTTCAATATCCAATATTTTATTTTTAATGGCATTATATCCATTTACCATTGCTGAAACATCAAAATCTGCACATCTAATTGACATATAAGCACAGTAATATAGAATTGGATAATGAACTTTATACCAAGCTATTCTAAAAGCACTTGTAACATAAGCAGTAGCATGAGCTTTTGGGAACATGTATTTTATTTTATTACATGAATCAATAAACCATTCTTCAATACCCGCTTCTTTCATTTTGTTTTTGAAATCAACCCATTTATCAGGTTCTTTAGAAGCTTTACCTTTTCTTACAAACTCCATTATTTTAAATGCATCTAAGTCTTTCATACCATGATATCTTAGATAAACCATAATATCATCACGACATCCAATAACTTCTTTAAATGGGACAATATTGTTTCTAATTAGATCTTGAGCATTTCCTAACCAAACATCTGTACCATGTGATAAACCAGATATTTTAATTAATTCTGCAAATGTTTTTGGTTTAGTATCAACTAACATTTGAATAACAAATTTTGTACCAAATTCAGGGATACCTAAAGTACCTGTTTCACACATAATTTGTTCTTTACTAACACCAAGTACTTCTGGACCAGAAAATATCTCCATTGTTGCTTTATCACCTAATGGTACTTTAGTTACATCAATATTTCCTTCTTCATCTCTAGGCAAATTAGTTGGATCAACAAATGTTTCTAATCCTTCTTTACATTTTCTAACTTCTTCTTTTGATAAATCTTGCAACATTCTTAAAACTGTCGGGTCATCGTGTCCTAGTATATCAAGTTTTAATAAATCTTGGTCAATAGCATGATAATCAAAATGGGTTGTTCTCCAAGGTACTGTTGGATCATCTGCTGGATATTGGAAAGGTGTAAAATCAAACACTTCTCTGTAACCCGGAACAACAACTATTCCTCCTGGGTGCTGACCTGTTGTTCTTTTAACACCTGTACATCCTAGTGCGATTCTCTCAACCTCTGGTGTTCTTCTTGTACATCTAATAATTTTTTTCTTTTTTAATTCATCTTTAGAAGGTATTTTAATATTATAACTATTAGCTTCTACTCTTAATGTATCATATATTTTATCTTCATAAAATCCTTGAACAAATCCAAATGCTGTTTTATCTGCTACTGTACCAATTGTACCTGCTCTATAAACATTATCTGTTCCGAATAATACTTTGGTATATTCATGGGCAGATGCTTGATTATCACCTGAAAAGTTTAAATCAATATCGGGTACTTTATCAGCATTAAAGCCAAGGAAAGTTGCGAATGGCATATCGTTTCCTTCTTTATGCATCAATGTTGAACATTTAGGACAATTCATATCGGGCAAATCAAAACCTGATGAATATTCTGCACCTAATGCTTTACCATCTATTTCAAAAATACTATGTTTACAATTTGGACAAACATAATGAGCAGGAAGTGAATTAACTTCTGTTATTCCCATCATGGTTGCTACAAAGCTAGAACCAACTGATCCACGAGATCCTACTATATAACCATCATCATTAGAGTGTTTAACTAATTTTTGGGCAATTAAATAAATAACGTCAAATCCGCCACCTATTATACCCCTTAATTCATCTTCTATTCTTTTTTCAATGTTTGCAGGAAGTGGATTACCATAAATACTATATGCTTTATTGTAAACCATATCTCTTGTTGTTTTTTCAGAATCTTCAATTATTGGTGAAAATGGTTTGTCGGTTGCTATAATTACTTCGATATTATATTCTACCTTATCTGCAACTTTACTTGGGTTTTCTATAACAATTTCTTTTCTTGTTTTTTCATCTAGAAAACTAAATTCTTCTAACATTTCATCAGTTGTTCTAAAAAATTCATCTGGTATATGTGGTTCTTCTTTTGATTCATCTAGTATAAGTGAGGCATTTATATGGTATTCACCTTTATCTTCTATAATGGCTTTTTCACTCATTAGAGTTCTTATAGCATCGTGCAAATTTTCTCTTTTGTTTTTTTCAAAATCTTTTCCTAATTTTAATATTTCCTCTTTTGTAAATGTATATAGTTCACATATTGTATCAAAATCACTAGATATTTCTTCAATATTATCAAGAGCACCTATTAATTTTAAGATATTAATTGTTACATTATCTAATTCATAACCATACATTTCTTTTGAATTTTTAATGAAATCATTAATAATATCCATGTTTTTATTTGTGCCTTTATTATCTTTTTTTAGATATCTTGCAAGAGCATGTCTTCCTTTTCCAGGAACATTTTGATTTATAATGATTTCTCTATAAATTTTGTCTTCTTTATTTAATGTGTGAGCATCACTTGTTGCACATATTAATTTATTTTCTTCTTTAGCGCATTTTATTATTTTGTTTAAAGCATATATTAATTCATCATAATTTGATAAATCATGGCTTTTAACTAAATGGATATAGTTATTTGGTGGTTGTACTTCTATATAATCATAGAATTTCATTGCTTCTTTTAAGTCTTCTTCACTTCTTGTTAAAGCAATATTAAATATTTCACCATTTAAACAAGCACTTCCTACTAAAACATCTTTTCTGTTTTGTTCAACTATTCTTCTAGGAATACGTGATGATTTTGCTATAAAACCTGTATTAGCATAAGATATTAGTTTAAAAATATTTTTTAAGCCTTCCCTTGTTTGGGCAATCAAAGTTATATGTTTTGTTTTTTGATTGCTATTTGTTAATTCTTGTGTTCTTGTTTGTTTTGGTATATTGTCATAGTCGGTCATGTATTTTACTGGTTTAATTCCCGCTAATGCTTCTATATAACCTGGATTCAAAAATTCATCTAGATTTTTTAAGCCTTTTATTTGCTCCAGCATTTTAACAAATATGTATCCTGTATTTTCAGCATCGTAGTCAGCTCTGTGGTGACTTCTTATTTTGTTTATCATGATTGTTAATTTATTGTCTACATTTATTGTGTTTAAACCAGGCTTAATTTCAGTATTTACCTCTTTATTTTTACCATCTCTAAAAATAACTTTGATATTTATTTTTGTTTCTTCTTCGGTACTATAAACACTTAATTCTTCTGTTTCTCTATTATATATACTATTATCATTGATTAAAACATCATTTACTGTTGTTACAATTGTTGAACCAAAGTTATTACTTTCTTCATTATCTTCATCATCTTCTTCAGCAAAATTCATTCCATAATGTTTTGATAAAGCTGTTAAACTGTGTCTTTTTAAATCACTATTGATGATTCTTGATAACATTAATGTATCTATTACTGGATTTTCTAGTTTTCCTAGATTATATTTATAGTATGCCATATCTAGCATGTTTTTATCGAATGTAGCATTGTGTGCGACTAATGGCAAATCACCAATCCAGTCTTTAAATCTTCTGGTTACATTTTCTTCGGTGTCGGCGTCTTTTAATTTGTTATCTGTTATTCCTGTTAAATTGGTAATAACAGCATCTAATTTTCTTCCAGGATTTATTAGTTCATCAAATCTTTCAACCACTTCTCCTTTGTACATTTTTACTGCACCTATTTCAATCATTTGGTCATGTAATCCAGGATTAAATCCTGTTGTTTCGGTATCGAATACGACATATGTTAAATCATCCGTTTTCATGTCTTTAGCATTATATATAATGTTTAAGTCTTCATCTGTCATTTCTAATTCAACACCATATAAACCTTTGAAATATGGTAAATTGGCTTTTTCTTTTTTTAGTTCTTCTATTTTTTTTATTGTTTCTTCTGTTTGTTCTAATGCCTCTAATTCTTTTATTTGACTTTTTATTGGACTTTCAAGGTTACTGTTATATTTGCATATTTCTGAATATACATGAGGAAATGCCTGACATGAATCATGGTCAGTTATTGCAAGTGCTCTATGGCCATATTTCATTGCAGTTTTAACTAAAGCTACTTCATCTATTACCCCATCCATTTGACTCATCATTGTATGGGCATGTAGTTCAATTCTTTTTTCAGAAGCTGTATCTTTTTTTGATGTGTCTGTTTTATCACTTAAATTTATATCTCTTATTAAGATTGATAATTCTTTTGCATATTCATCATATTTTACTTGTCCTGTTATTTTATACCATGATTTATTGTTTATAGCTTTTAAGATACTGTTTAAATCATCTTCATCACGAACAAATATTTTTCCGTAAATACTATCTGTATTATCAGTCATTTTTAATGTTACTATTCTTAATTCTGTTTTTGTTGTTATTACTTCAGTTGAGAATATTTTTACTTCAATTATAGCTCTATCAGTTTCTTTGATATCTTTTAGTAATGTAATATCTCCTTCAATTTTTCTTCCCTTTATTACGCCATCGACTTCATCTACTACTAATGTTTTATCTCTTGGTTCTCTTCTTGGATATTTGCTAAATGTTTGTTCTTCTTTTACCATTTCTACTGGTTCATTATACCTACTATAATCAATGCATAGATCACTTTGTATTTGAGCTTCTATTTTGTTTTGTAAATCCATATTTACTGTTACATTTGGTTTTATGTTATATCCTAGAATACTTATTTTGTCTTTTATTTCTTTTATGATATTTTCTAGAGTATTTTTTTCAAAATCATTGGCACATTCTATACATATGTTATCATCTTTTATTTCTACTTTATAATCTTTATATTGGTCTAATGTTATATTTTTTAGATATTCATTATATAGTTCAAAGAATATATTATTTATATCTTTGTTTATTATATTTATATTTACTTTTATGTTATATAATGGATAATAACCTTTTAGTCTTTTTATAAACTCAATATATTTTTTATATGTTATACTATCTACTTCTATAAAAAATTCAAAACTTGTTTTTTCTTTATTACATTTTATTTGTACTAGTTTCCCATTATCAAAATATGTTTGACTAAATTTTAGTTTTGTTAATAATTTTTGCATTTCTTCCATATAACATACTCCTTTACATCTTTAAATATTTTACCATATATATTCAATTTATGGTAGTATTTTTATACTAAAAAATGCATTATTATTTAACGGAAAAATCCGTATTAAATTGTATTAATATATATTGCTTTTACATTATAAAAGAGTTACGATATGTTTTCACTATATATCTATAACCCTTATAAAAACCATTCTATCTTTACCAGTCATATCTTTTTTTATCTCAAAATCATATTTATTAAGATATTTAGATGCTAGTTTTTTAATTTTTTCTCCCTGGCTATAACCAATTTCAAAAGCAATTAAACCATTATTATTAATATATTTATATACATTCTTTAATATTTCTTCATAATAATATAGTCCATTATTAGAAGCATATAATGCAATATGTGGTTCATTATTTTTTACAATATCCATTATTTCCTCATCATAAGCTATATATGGCGGATTAGATATTATAACATCATATTTTTTACTTAATGGTTCAAGTAAATTACCTTCATAAAAATTAATATTAGCATTATTTTTATTGGCATTTTTTTTAGCAACCTCTAAAGCATCTTTACTTATATCAACTGCATCAACTAATATTTCAGGAAAAAATTTCTTTAGTGTTATTGCAATACAACCAGATCCTGTACCAATATCAACTATACTTTTATAATTGTATTTTTTAATATATTTTACAGTATTTTCAACCAATTCCTCAGTTTCAAATCTAGGAATCAAAACTCTTTTGTCAACATCAATAATATTGCCATAAAAAGAAACATTACCAACTATATATTGGACAGGTTCACCATTATTTAATCTATCAATATTTTCTTTAGTTGGATTACCATATTTTTCTAAATATTCTAAAGGAGTCATTATTCACCTTTCATTTTTAAAGCAATATCTGCTTCGATCAAAGCATTAATAATATCGTCTAATGCTCCATCCATAACTCTATCTAAATTCATAGTTGAAAAACCAATTCGATGATCTGTAACTCTATTTTGTGGATAATTGTATGTTCTAATCTTTTCCGAACGATCACCTGTTCCAACTAATTTTTTTCTTTCAGAACCTACACTCTCTTTTTGTTTGTTAAGTTCCATTTCATATAATCTAGCTTTTAATACTTGCATAGCTTCAGCTTTATTTTGAATTTGGCTTCTTTGATTTTGACATGTTACAACAGTATTAGTTGGCAAATGGGTTATACGAACAGCAGATGGAGTTGTATTAACCCCTTGACCACCATGACCAGAAGCACAGTAACAATCAATCCTTAAATCAGAATCCTTGATTTCAATATCAATATCATCTACTTCTGGCATAACTAGAACAGTTGCTGTAGAAGTTTGTATTCTACCTTGTGATTCTGTTACTGGAACTCTTTGAACTCTATGAGAACCTGATTCGTATTTTAATTTAGAATATACATTATCGCCCTTTATTTTAAACTCAACTTGCGAATATCCACCAGCAGCACATTCCTCACTATTAATTTCTTCAATCTTCCAACCATTATTTGTAGCATAATAAGAATACATCCTATATAGATCACCAGCAAATATATTTGCTTCATCACCACCAGCTGCTCCTCTAATTTCCATAATAATATCTTTATCATCGTTAGGATCTTTAGGAAGTAATAAAATTTCTATCTTAGCATCTAATTCTTCTTTTTCTTTATATAAATTATTTAATTCCTCTTTAGCCATTTCCGCCATTTCAGGATCATTTAATAACTCTTCTGAATCTTTTATATCATTTAAAACTTTTTTATAATTTTGGTAAGCTTCATAACTTTCTCTTAAACCAGATTGTTCTTTTGATAACTCCATCATTTTTTTTATATCACTTATTATCTCATTAGACTGCATTAATTCTGTTATTTCATCATATCTTTTTTCAATAGCACTTAATCTTTCTAACATATTATTCCCTCTTCTCTTTGTATATTATATTATATTTTTTTATTTGTGTAAATAAATTTTTATTTTTTGAAGACGCAATTTTTAATTATTGTACCTAATGAAAGAAATAATTAATAATAAAGTATTGTATATTGATTTTCTACAAAATATTATGTATAATCATGTCAATAAATACACATATATTATAGTTAATTTAAAAATACAAATAAGAAATGAGGCGTGAAAATGAATACAGAAATTAAAGAAAAAAATGAATTAAAAGAAAAGAAAAATATTATAAAAATATTTGATAACACAAATATTAGGACAAAATGGGATGCAGAAAAAGAAGATTACTATTTTAGTGTTGTGGATGTTGTTGGTGCATTAACTGAATCTTCTAGGGCAAGAAAATATTGGAACGACTTAAAAAAGAAACTTAAACTTGAAGGAAGTGAGTTGTCCGAAAAAATCGGACAACTGAAAATGCAAGCAGCTGATGGCAAATTTTATAACACAGATGTTTTAGACACCAAAGGAATATTAAGACTTATACAAAGTGTACCATGCCCAAAAGCAGAACCTTTTAAACTTTGGCTAGCACAAATTGGTAGTGAAAGAATTGACGAAACATTTGATCCATCAAAAGCAATTGATAGAAGTATTATGCTTTATAAAGCACAAGGTTATAGTGATGCATGGATTGAAAAAAGATTAAAAGGCCAACTACATAGATTTCAATTAACAGATGTATGGAAATTGGGTGGTATAAATGAACCTATGGAATATGGTATATTAACAAATGAAATATATAAAGCTTGGTCCGGAATGAAAGCAAGTCAATATAAAGAATATAAAGGCATTAGGAAAGAATCTTTAAGAGATAATATGTCTGATTTAGAAATATTATTAACTGATATTGGTGAAACTGCTACAAGAGAACTGGCAAAAACATATAATCCACAAGGATTAACCCAAAATAAAGAAATTGCTAAACGAGGTGGCCAGATTGCTAAAAATACTCGTGATAATTTAGAAAAAGAACTTGGTAAAAGTGTCATTACAAAAGAAAATAATATTAATCGTAGGTATATAGAAAATAGCGATAATACTATACAAATAGAAAATAAATAAACAAATCAAAAACACAAGCCTCAAACTTGTGTTTTTACACTCGCATATTATAAGGACGAATCCCTTATATACTTAGTAATTCTGTCTCTTTTTTATTAAATCTATCTTCAACTTCTTTATTATACTTATTAATTAAATCTTGTACATCTTTTTCAAGACTTTCTTTTTCATCATCTGTTAATTCTTCTCTTTTAATTTCATTATTAGCGTCTTGTCTAACATTTCTTAAAGCAATTCTAGCATCTTCGGCCATTCCTTTAGCTTCTTTAACATAAGACTTTCTAGTATCTTCTGTTAAAGGTGGTATTGTTAAAATAATCATTTCACCATTATTATTAGGAGTAATACCAATATTTGCCTCAAATATAGCTTTTTCAATCGCACCCAAACAATTTCTATCATATGGTTTAATACATAATTGTCTAGCTTCTGGGATTGAAATATTAGCAAGTTGAATAATAGGAGTTGGCACTCCATAATATGAAACCATTATACCATTAACAAGTGATGCATTAGCTCTTCCCGCTCTTATATTAATAAGTCTTTTTTCGAAGTTTTCGATTACTTGCATCATTTTTTCTTCTGTTTTATTTAAAATATCCATAAATTCCTCCACTACAATTATATTATAATGGTTCAACTTTTTCAAGATAATTGTTGCATTTTTTTAGTAATTTACTGGAACTATATACTTTTATATAATCTATTTTTATTCCCTTTAACTTCATATTATAATATTCACTTGTAGAAATTTTTTCTATTTTTTTTAAATACATTTTTTCAAAACTATCTATATCATTATTATAGATATATGATTTCATAATATTATATGTATTATCTGGATATATAGTTATTATTTTATAAGTACAAGTATCTAATAAATTAATATTTTTATTTGTTATATTGGATACTTTTATTAGGTATTCTCCATCTTTTACATCTTCTCTTGAATAAGTTGTCCCAACAAAAAAAATAAGTACTATTATTAGAATAAATATAATTTTTCTCATTTAATTCACCAATAATAGCATTTACATTTTTTCTATTTTTAATCAAAAAAATAATGGTTTTAGCCATTATTTATTTCCATTTTTTTCTCTTGCTAAAGCTTCTCTGATAGCTTTTAATAACTCATTATTAGCTTCTAATGTTTCAAGAATTTTTTCATATGCTATATCACCATTATCTTGTGTATCATATTTACTTTTTGGTGTTTCTTCATACCTTCTATATTCTTCTGTTCTAGTTTTTCTTGCTTCTACTTCTGGGTATTTTTCTTCAAAGCTTTCACGATAAGACTTATCTGGTTTAACTTCTTCTCTACTTTCAAAACTATAACCAGTTGAATATTTAGGTAATTCATAAGTTTCAGCTGTTGATTTTATTTCTGGTAACTTATAATCATCTTCATATTTAGTTTCTTTTGGTAAAGTATATTCTTCTTTTACTTCTTCTCTTGAAATTTTATAAGATTCCTCTGGTAATTTATAATCATCTCTAGATAATTTATAATCTTCTTTTGGTAATTTGTAATCATCTTCAGGTAACTTATAATCATCTTTAAAATTACGAAGTGGGTTAAATCCAAAATTATCTGTTAAATCATTTATTTCATTTTTTTTAGGGATTGCCTCGATATAACTTTCTCTTAAACCAAGTACAATTTCTTCACGCATCGCTGCTGTTTTATGACCTCTATCAACTATAATAGTATCTTTAGATAATTCATCATTAATTCCTAAAATATATACTTTATTAGTCAATTCATCATCTTTATTAAATGTTAATTTCATATAATCTATTAACTTGCGCCATTCAGTATCTTCTAAAACATCCATATAATAACTATCACTATTGGATTTTAAAACTGAAGCAAGTACAATTATATTATCATCATTTTTTTCTTCAAATGTATAACATAGATACATCTTTTCTGTTTCTTTGTCTTTGCAGAATAGTAAAACCTTTCCTTCGTTTACTTTCCCTTCTCTATTTAAGACTTTTACCATGTTTTCGTTCATTTTCACGCCACCCTTATCTAACTCAAATTATAGCATAGTTTTTTTTTAATGTAAACTATTTTGTCAAATTTTGGCCTTTTTTAATTAAAAAAGATGCTTTTTAAACCTAAAAATACCTTTTTTTAACTTATTATGAATTAATACTACTTACAATAAGTTTGATTTTTATTAGTAGGATTATCTGGATATGCCATTTTAATTAATTTTTTATCTATTGCAGGCATCAAATAATTTTCTCTAAATGATGCTCTTGATTTTAAATTTAATAATTGCATAAAAATACTCATTTTAAAACTTCTTAGTAAATTTTACTTGTATGTTTTCTTGTATGCTTTCTTGTATGTTTTAATCAAAAAAGATACTTTTTAAACCTTTAAAGTATCTTTTAATTTAACCTTTTTCTTATTATTGGTAATTAAAACATTTAAAACATTTTTTCTAATCACATCTTTAACATGTCTAGCACCAAATTCTAAATAATTAGTTTTATTTACCAAATCATCTATAACATCATCATAATCTATAATAACATTATATTTTTGTTCTAATAACTTAATATTATCAACTATTATTTCTTTAACTATATTTTCATCTAAACTATTAAATGTTATTACACTATCTATTCTATTTAAGAATGATTTTGAAAATACATCATTTAAACTATTATTTGATTCATTATTAAATCCTATTGTATTAGCTTCAAATCCAACATTACTTGTCATTATAATTATTGTATGATTAAAATTAATATCTCTTCCCTTACTATCTTTTATATGTCCTTCATCTAATACTTGATAAAGTAAATTTCTAACACTTTCATGGGATTTATCTATTTCATCTAAAATAATAATTGAATTAGGATTTTCTCTTACACATTCAAAGAAACTATTATTATCATCATATCCAACATAACCAGATGGTGATCCTATTAATTTACTTACAGAATAAGATTCACTAAATTCACTCATATCTATTTTAAATACATTCTTCTTAAAAATTTCTTCGCCGAAAGAACGAGCTAAGTAAGTTTTACCAACACCAGATGGACCTATAAATAAATATGATAAACATTCATCAGTTTTATTTAAACATTTTAAATTATATGTATCTACTAAATTATCTATTATTTCATCTTGACCTTTAATTTTGGATTTTAGTTTATTTTTTAAACCATTACAATCAAATAAATTATTATCAAAAATATAATCATCTAATTTAGTTTTTAACTTTATAACACTTATTACATCATCTATAGTTACTTTATTTGTATTATTTACAATTAATTCTAATTCATTTATTTTATTCATTAATTCATTTTCTTCATTTTTATATTCACTAGCTTTTACAAAATCATTTTTAATTAGATATTCTTTTTTTAAATCGAGTATTTTTTTTAATTTTTTATTTAAATTATTATATTCTTTTAATTCATTACTTTCTTTCATACTAGCAAGTGAACATGCTTCATCTAATAGATCAATTGTTTTATCTGGTTCATTTCTATCATGAATATACTTACTTGATAATGTAACCATTTGTTCTATTATTTTATCTTCAATTATTACATGATGATAAGAAGCATATATATCTTTTAAGTTAAATAGAATATTTAATACATCATCTTTAGATGGTTCTTCTACTGTAACTATCTGAAATCTTCTTTCTAAGGCTTTATCTTTTTCAATAGAATTTTTGTATTCATCTTTTGTAGTCGCACCTATCATTCTTATTTTTCCACGAGCCAAAGCTGGTTTAAAAATGTTTGATGCGTCAATTGCACCTTCAGCACCACCTGCTCCTACTATTGTATGAATTTCATCAATGAATAAAATTACATCTTCATTGTTTTCAACTTCATTTATTATTTTTCTTATTCTTTCTTCAAATTCTCCTCTATATTTAGTTCCTGCTACTAAGGAGGCCATATCAACACTTATTATTCTTTTTAACTTTAAACTATTTGGGACATCACCATTTGTGATTTTTCGCGCTAATTCTTCAACTATTGCCGTTTTTCCTACACCAGCATCACCTATTAATAAAGGGTTGTTTTTTGTTCTTCGTGATAATATTTCAATTACTCTTTTTATTTCTTTTTCTCTTCCATATACAGGATCAATTTCATTATTGAGTGCTTTTTTATTTAAGTCTATTCCAAATTCATCGAGTAACAATTTTTTATTTTTTTTCTTTTGAATTAATTTTATTTCAAATTCACTCATTAATTCTTCTAAATCAATTCCCATACTTAACATTATACGAATTGCAACACCTTCACCTTCTTCAAGTAAAGCATATAATAAATGTTTTGGTGTTACTTCATTATGGTTATTTTCTTTGCTTGAAACTATAGCTTCTTCGATTACTCTTTTGATTAATGGTGTATATAAAAACCATTCACTTTCTTTTTTTCCAACTCCTATACTTTCAACTATAGCTTTTTTAAATTTATCATAATCTAAGTTATATAATTTTAACTTTTCAGCAATTTTTTTATCATTTTTGAGGATTGAAAGCATTAAATGTTCACTTCCAACATATGGATGTTTTAATTCTTTCATTTCTATTTTTGCACCTACCATTATTTTTTTTGCTTCTTCTGTAAAATTTCCAAACATCTAATCTCCTCCTAATTTTATTATATGATTTTTTTTAAATTTTCAAACAAAATTAGTACAACAAAAAACGAGTTATTACTCGCTCCATTTTTTTAAGTTTAAATACTACATTTTCTTACATTAATTCATATTTCATTTTTCACATTTATATTTTAAATTTATATTGTTTTTTAGAGGACAACTTTTAAATTCGTGTTTATTACAAAAATACCTTTTAAAATATATAAGAACTAAATGACAGAACCATGTTGCATTCTTATAATCAGGTATATTTAATTCTTCATATCCATTATCTTTTATAATTTTTTCAATATCATTGTCTTTTACCAAATTTTCTAGTTCTTTTCTTAAAATATCATGCCCCGTAGCATTTTTATATTTTTTAAAACCTAAGCATGGTAATTCAATATCTTTCATACCACTATCAACCGGCATTATTCCTGAATAATAACCTCTTGCATACAAAACTGAACATTGGGCGACTTTATATGATGCACCATTTACATTTTGTTCAATCAAATTTATTAATTCATCATTTGATAATTTTTTTATTTCATCATCATATTTTTCTATAAAATCAATCATTGATAATAAGTATTTGTACCTTGTATTTGATAGCCCTAAATTTTTAATTATATTTATGATTTTATCATCTTTCATATTTTTTATTTCATCATATGAATATTTATTTAGTTCAAATATTACATTTCTATAAC